>HF993343.1 GCA_000433875.1 Firmicutes bacterium CAG:884 | reverse complement strand
ACTTGCATCCATTGTTACAGTAAACTCTCCACTATCTCCTGGATTTACTTTTCCTAAATTAATCTCTTTATTATTCCATACATTACTATTTTCATCTTTAAGTACAAATACAGCATTACCAGTTGATCCTTTTATACTTCCTTCAACTACTATTCTATAATAAGCAATACTTCCCACTAATATAGAACATATTCCTATTATTACACATATTATTAATATTATTTTATATTTATTTTTCACGTTATTACTTCCCTTCTATATATTTTTGCGCCACATTTCATATTCTAATTTCCTTTCTTTTATTACAATTTCACTTTAAAAAGGACCGGTATCTATATAATTAATCGCTCCTATAAAGTTATTAACAAAATATTTATTTTTTAGTAATACTAGTGTGTATATGTATTTGGTCAAACATTTTATCAACATTCCTTCTATTTTCTATTATTTTATCAACACTTTTGTTGATATTTTTATTATTTTTACTATTTAATTTTAACACATTCTCTATGTTTTTTCAATAACTTTACAATATTATTTGTTTTTATTTATTTTTAATGCTATAATTTATATGGTGATTATATGGAAGAATACATTGATGATTTAATTTATTTTAAAAACTATCCACTTCAAAATGTAAAAGAAAATCTAGAATATAGAGATGTAAACGGTAATTTAGAACCATATATGACATATACATTTACATTTAAAATAAAAGATGGATTTAAATCATTTACTTATGAAGAAGGAAATCCTAAACTATTTAATTTGTTAAATGTAGGTTTAAATACATTAAAAGAACAAAAAAAGTTTATGGAAAAAAATAATGAAGAATTAATGAATAGCATTAATTATAAAGTTAATGTTAAAAGAGTTGCATATAGAGCTGGTTTATCATTATTACTTATGACTCTTAATATTTTAGGATTAAATGCATTTTTTAGTTTACCGAATACTTTTCCTGCAGATGTAGCTCAGCTAATTACAACCATTGGAACATTATTTGTAGGTGGTGGAACATATTATCTTTCATCACCAATTAAACCTAAACCTTCTAAATTAGATCAAAATCAATTAAAAAAAATTGCAAAAAGTTTTGATAAAAATGAAGAATTATTAGAAAAAATAAAAAAAATATTAAAAACAAATTACGGATATGTAACTGTTAAAGATAATGTATCAAGTCTTACTAGTAATCAAAAATTTAAATATTATGAAACAGAAGATGAAATAGTATATAAGAAATAATCAGCTTTATTGGCTGATTATTTCTTTACTTGCAATATAATATTGTACACCTGATATTACACTTAATACCATTGCAATTACTAGTAACATATCTGCTACTTTTAAGTTCCATAATTCAAAAGGTAAATTGTAAAATAAAGTTAAAGCTATACCAGTCATCATACAGGCTGTTTTAATTTTGCCCATTTTGCTAGCAGCAACAACTTTTCCCTTATTTCCTGATACCATTTTAATTGAGTTTACAACTTCATCTCTAAATATTACAACTATTGGTATTATAGGATGAACAAATCCAGATGCTGAAAGAGCGACTAAAATAGTATTTACTAATACTTTATCTGCTATAGCATCTAACATTTTACCTAAGTCAGTTACCTGATTGTTTTTACGAGCTAATTTTCCATCTATCATATCTGTTAGAGCTGCTACTATAAATAGAACTCCAGCGATCGGATATTTAATATCTACAACTATCATTTCATTTATAAATAGTTGTGGTAATTTTATTCCAGCTTCTTCAAACGGAAAAACTAGTAATAATATAATAAATATTGTAAGTATTATTCTAGATAATGTTATTTTATTAGGTAAATTCATAAATCCTCCTACAGTACAATAAACGCGATTATTATTGCAATAATTACAATTATAATATATGGTATTATACTTGTTATCTTAAATGGTTCTTTTAACTTTTTTGTATATGGTGAATGCACCACATCTTTTGGTTCTTCAATTGTATCTTGTTTTTTCTTAACATCTTCAATTGATATTTTAGATGTATAGTCAAACAAATATTCATTAAATTCATCAACTAAATCTTCATGTTTTAATCCTAAATATTTAGCATAATCTTTAATAAAATATTTTAAATAAAAAACATCTTGAAAAGCTTCCATATTACCAGCTTCTAGGTTTTCAATTTGTGAAACTTTTAATTTTAAATCTTCAGCTGCTTCTTCAATAGAAACACCAATACTTTCTCTTGCTTCTTTCAGTTTGGTTCCAATTTCTTTCAAGCAATCTCAACTCCTTAAAAAAATAATAATAACATAAGCCATATTCTGTACCTTATTAAAGGTGACAAACATTTATCTATCTTTCGATCCTTTATTCGTTCTTAATTCCGACATCAAGGTTCCCCTACCATAATTTGGGTTTCTCGCTTATGGGGTTTACCGCGTTTCATTATTTGGTTTCCCAAATACTCGTTTCTGTGGCACTTTATGGCATATACCGTTTAAGGTTTTAGCCGCCGTTAGCTTAATGCTACTAAGGGTTATTTATTCCCCTTACATAAACACTACTATCATCACAGATAGTGCGAGGATGGACTTTCCTCTACATTACAAAGAATGCAGCGTTTGTCTGTTATTATTCTTCTTTTCCATATATTACTTTTTCAAGATTAGATATTCTTCTTAGAAGGTCTGTATTATTAATACTTCCTTCATTTTTTCCGTCTTTTACAACATCTAATTGTGTTTTTAAATATCTTATTTCTTGTTTTAATTTTATGATTTCTTCAAGTTGTTCTTTCTTTTCTTCTTCTAATTCTGATACAATTTTATTCCATTCTTCATAGTCTCTCATTATATCATCTAAAAATTTATCTACCTCTTGAGGGCGATACCCTCTTGTATCGACTTTAAATTCTTTTTCATAAATATCTTTACTTGTTAATAGAATTCTATCTTGATACATTTAATCCACCTTTTCTTCTTGTTTTATTATTTTAACAAATTATTCATCAATTGTCAATTCATTGCCTACAGGCTCTTCTAGTAGTTCTGGATGATTTAGCAAGTATTCAAATACTTTCATACTTTTTACGAAATAGTATCCGTCTCCTATTCTTTCATCTAGGTTAATTCCAAAATCACATACATCCTTTATTTCTACTTTTCCATCATCATTTGCAACTGGTTCTTTATGAATCGCGCCCATTGTTATTAAACTTGATGATGTTCCGAAATCTGTTAAGTTATGGTAAATTGCTGATGATTTAAATGTTCCTAGGTTTGATACGATTGCTGATGAATGATATATACTATTTCTTGTTAGTTTTTCTGGTATTAAATCGTGATTATCCATAAATTTAAGTATACCCATTGCAATATTAAATAGCCATCCTGGTAGTTTTGCTAGAACATCTGCTGTATTATCAGTATCGCTTTTATTATTCTTTCTTAGGTGTTCTACTGAATCTGTTAATTGTTTTGATATATCAAATATATTATTTTCTTTTGCAAAGTGTTCTACTCTTAAAAATTCTTCGGCATAATCTTCAAACTTTACTTTTGCTACAAATCCAACCGATACATCGTTGTGTTCATATACTTTTCCGCCTGGCATTACAAATCTATTTAATAGTGGTCTATTATAGAATGTTCGTGCTAGAGCTGCGCAAAAAAGATGAAAATATGTTACATGGTTTCCAGCCTTTTTTTGCTTCTCAATATATTTTATTGCATTTGTCATTTCAACTTTCATATTAATGTAAACATCCGAGTCACATCTTTTTTTCTTTAGATAATAAATGACTCTTTGTGTTGATGTAAGATTCCTAATCAGTTTCGCGTCTTTTCTGTTTCTTGCCACTTTACTTCCTCCGTACTACTATATAAGTATATCATACTTTTTTTTAATTGTTAAGAAAAACTTAAAGATTTTATTCTTTAAGTTTTAACCACATACTTTTTTTTATTTTTTGAACATCATCCAATACTGTATTAAACATCATATCTATTTCTTTAATATTTATCACCTAAATAGATAATAGCACATTTATTTTAGTATTTGGGGATTTCGACAAAACTAGTCATTTTCTTTTAGAATTTCGATTGCTTTTTTAACTAATGTATCATATTTAACCATTTCTAGGCCACCGAATTCTTTTAAGAAATCTTCTTTTGTCATATTGTAATGGCCTGCTAGATGCTCGGCTTCGTGCTCTGCTTCTTCATCACTTACGTTTAAACTTTCTTCTTTTACAATAGCTTCAAGTAATAGTCTTTGTTTTACTATTTTTAATGCTTCGTCGTGCATTTTTTCTCTTAAGTCTTCTTCTGTTGAATTAGTCATTTTATAGAAGTCATCTAATTTGATTCCTTGCATTGATAGTGTTTGTTCATATCTATTAATCATTCTATCTGTTTCATCATAGATCATTTCTTCTGGAACTTCTACTTTCATATTTTCAACTGCTTTATCTAATAGAGCATCAACATATTTATTTTCATTGTCGTATTCTTTTCTTGTTTTAATGTTTTCTTCAACTTGTTTTTCAAGTGTTTCTTTAGAATTGATTCCTTCCATTCCTAGATCAGCAAAGAAGTCTTCATCTAATTCTGGTACATTCTTTTCTTTTACAGTATTTATTTTTACTTTGAATGTTACTGGTGCGCCTTTTAGATTTTCAGCGTGATAGTCTTCTGGGAATGTTACGTTTACATCTACTTCTTCACCGGCTTCGTGACCGATTAGGGCATCTTCAAATCCAGGAATGAATGTATTTGATCCAATTGTTAATGAGTAGTTTTCACCTTTTCCGCCTTCAAATGCTACGCCATCTTTAAATCCTTCAAAATCAATTACAGCAATATCACCTTTTTCGATTTTGCCTGTTTTTACAGTATAATCAGCATAATGATTTCTCATTTCTTCAATTTGTTTTTCTACTTCTTCTTTAGATACTTCTACATCTTCTTTAGAAATTCCAAGTCCTTTATATTTACCCAATTTTACTTCAGGTTTTGTTACTAATGTGAATGCAAATTCAACACCGTTTTTATCTAAACTTTTGATTTCTACTTTTGGACGCGCTACTAATTCTAAATCTTTATTTTCTTCTAATACTTCTTTATATGCTTCATCTATGTAGTTTTCGGCTGCATCCATCCAAAGGGTTTCTTCTTTATATTTTTTTAAAAATACATCTTTTGGTGCATGACCTGGTCTAAATCCATCTACTTTGAAGTTTTTACTTGCTTTTTTATAAGCTTCTTCGATTTTTGCTTCCCAAGCTGCTCCTTCTAATTTCTTAGTTATTTCTTTTTTCATATTTCCTCCTTAAATACGCTTATTAGTATATAATATTTTTTTTGTTTTTTCAAGGTCTTCTTTAAAAAAAAGGCATTTAGCCTTTAAAATATTTCTACAACTTTTACTTGATATTCGCCGTTTGGACTTACAACGTTAACAATATCGCCTACTTTGTGTCCAATGATTGCTTTTGCAATTGGACTTTCATTAGATATTTTATTTGTAAATGGATCTGCTTCTTTTGATCCGACGATTGAATATTCATCTATTTCATCGTCTCCAACATATTCTAATTTTACTTTCGTACCAAGTGCGACAGCATCGGTTTTAACAGAATTGATTATTTCAACGTTTTCAAGCATTTTTTCAATTTCTTTGATTCTTGCTTCGGTTGATGCTTGTTCGCTTCTTGCGGCATCGTATTCAGCATTTTCACTTAAATCACCTAATGCTCTTGCATCTTTTAATGCATTTATTATTTCTGGTCTTTTTTCTAATTTCAAAAAGTCTAATTCTTTTTTTAATTCGTTTAATCCTTCTTCTGTTAAATATATTTTCTTTTCATCCATTTGTTTTCACCTCTTTAAATTTAACGCATTTAAATATACTATATTTATTCTTCTTTGTCAAGAAGTTTTCGTACTAAATTATTTTTGTAAACTTCCTCATCTATTTTTACGTATATTATTTGTTGTGGATGTGGGGCGACTGTTATTTTTTGCATATTTTCATCGTACATTTCCTTTACAGTTAATTTGACGTTTTTATTTTCTGGTCCAAATATTTCAATTTTATCGTTTACTTTAAAATTATTTCTTTGTTCCATTTTAGCTAGTTTAGTTTTTTTATTATAATCAAGTACTACGGCTACAAACTCTTGATTTGATATTTCTTTTCTTTCATTATAATATTGCAAGGTTTCGTTATTGATGCCATTAAAGAATTGGGTTATAGAATCTCTATTTGCGACTGATGAAAGTGTTTTCTCATATTCTAAATTGTATTCATATTTTTCTTTATTATTACAGTATTCATCAATTACTTTTCGGTACGTGCTAACGACGGATGCTATGTAGTAAATTGATCGCATTCTTCCCTCTATTTTGAAGGAGTCTATTCCTATGTCTATCATTTCTGGTATATATTTTAACATTGTTAAGTCTTTTGTTTGAAATGTAAACTTTTTAGGGCATTTGATTAATTTTTTATTTTCATCTAATAGGTCAAATGTCCATCTACATATTTGTGCGCAACCGCCTCTATTGGCGTCTCTTCCTGTAAAGTAATTTGATAGAACGCATCTTCCGCTATAGGATGCACACATTGCGCCGTGAATAAAGCATTCTATTTCCATATCTGGTACTTCTTTTTTTATTTGAATTATATCTTCTTTGGTTGCTTCTCTTCCTAATACTATTCTTTTAACACCTTCTTTTTGCCAGAATTTTACGGCTTCATAATTTAGGGTTGATTCTTGGGTTGAGATACAGATATTCAGTTTAGTATTTTGGTGTGCTAGTTCAACAATGTATGGATCACATACAATTATTCCGTCAACTCCTATTTCTTCTAGTTTTTTTAGGTATTCTAATAATCCTTCTATTTCTTTGTTGTGCAAAACTATATTTACAGTTACATATACTTTTTTATTTAGTTTATGGGCATAGTTTGTTCCTTCAATGATGTCATCTATTGAAAAGTTGATGGCGTTTGCTCTTAGGCCAAACATTGTTCCGCCAAAATAGACAGCGTCAGCGCCATAATTAAGTGCGACTTTTAGTCTTTCTAGGTCACCAGCAGGTGCTAGTAATTCGGGTTTTCTCATTTTTTCACCTTATATATTGTTTCTTCATATAAGAAACCCTTTCCTTGATTTTGATAATTAAACTTTGTATTTGTTTTAAAGTTTTTTAATACTTCTTTTATATCATCTATTAGGAATGAATTGATTATAAAGTATTTGATGTTCATTTTTTTATATTCTTCAATTTCATCAATTGCATTTAATATTTTTGAGTTATATACAACTGTTTCTTTTTCGTTTACTATTGGATACAATTCTTCTTCGTGCTTTATATAGTTTACTTTTGATGCATCTTTTAAATTAAATGTTTTTCTATAATTTTTTACGATATCACGGATGGATGCAAATATTGGGGTATAACCGAATACTTGAACCATTAATTCCATTTTAGTGTTTTCGCTTATTTCTTTTATTTCTTCAAGAGTTATTTCGTTTGATAAAAATGTATATTTAATTCCTCTTTTATGCCAGAATTCACATGTTTTATAGTTTGTTGTCATATGACATACTGACCATACTAGGTTATGCTTTGATCCAATATTTGGTACACTTAGATCGTAATAAAGGATTCCTTCTATTTCTAAATTATCTAATTCCTTCATTATTTCTTTTAGATATGGAATATCTTTATTATGCATATTTTTATTTAGGTTTATAAATATTTTTTTATTTTTGATTTCTTTTATTATTTGTTTGATTTCTTCTAGAGTAAATTCCGGGTAATTAATGCTTAGATTTTCTAGGCTTAATATTAGTCCATCATAGTATTCTTGTAGTTCATATACTTCTTTTATGTTTTTTGGTATGAATAAATACATTTTATACCGCCTTTCGTTTTATAATTATAGCACGCATATAAAAAAAAATAAAGTTTTTGTTATTTTATTTTTTACTGCTTTTGTTATGCATATTATTTTTTTAAAATTATATACTTTCATAATTTTCTAATAAATGCGGATTATCTAACAATAAACGTATAGTCATAATTATATGTAAATCAATTTTTGTATGTTATACAGTTAAATGTTATTTAAATGTTTTTTTCTTGATGGTTCTCTTTTATCGGTATAAATATTTTTACATTTCCAAATTTATAAATATCTTTTGTTTCTCTATTATAAATTAAAACTCCATCATCAAATATTGCATATACGTCTTTGTTTTTTTCATTTGCAACTTTTTGTAATTTATTTAAATATTTTTTATTATTGGTTGAATGAACATCCATATAAAATGGATCATCAATTATACCAAAGCCATCATAAAATGCAAAATATTTATAATAATTGTTTTTTGCTGTAATAAAATACCTTTTTAGCTGAAGCTCTGTGCCCGCACTTTCTCCAATGATAAGTCCTTTGAAATATTTTATATCATATAGAATTTCTGTCTTATGTACAACTTTTTCAAACAGCATTTCTGGGTTACCTCCTGGAAGAAATAAAATATTACTTTCTTTTAAAGATTTTTTTATTTCTTCTTTTGAGTTTTTATAACAATTTAATACTTTAATATCTGCTTCATCGATTCCTATTTTTTTTAATTCATTAATATATTTATTATATCTTCTTTCTCCTTTTTTAAAAAAGTCATTATCAAGCCTTTCGGCATCTATTTCCAAAGGAAATGTCCATGGTAAAATAACAACTTTAGGCTTTTCAGGTAAAATACTCTTTATTTTATCCTGTACTATATCCATTCCAATTTCTATTCGACTAAAAAATACACTATAGTTCATTTTATTTATTCCTTTCATAATAGCCATTTTTATATAATTTTTTCATCATACTAATATTTTTTTGCATATTCGAAGAAGAACTCAAAATATTATCAATGTTAGAGGAAATATTTTCATCTTGTTTTCCTTTGCCCTCATATAATAATGCTTCATATAAATTTTTAAGTTTCGTATTGCTTATGTTGACTAAATAATTATAATTTGAAGTCGACCACTTACTATTTTTGTTTTTCCATTTCAAATTATATAACAATAATAGTAATTTATATTCTTTTAGTTTTCTTGCCTGATATTCTTTTTTTATATCATTTAGATTACCATTGATATATGGTGTTGCAATGAAATGAATTTTTTTATCTGAAGAAATTTTTGATAAATAATTTATAAAAAACATATTGTAAAGTTGATGGTTACTAGCAATAAAAATTTCATTTTGATAATTTAATAATTTAAAATAATTGCTCCATATAAAATCAATGTCTATATTAAACCATTTTTTGTCGATTTCTAATTTAAATCCTGTATTTCGTTTTTTTGAAACGAGAATTTTTTTACCTACAAACTGTTTTTCAATATCTTTTATATCCTTTTGTAAAAAAGTTGGAGATATACTTGCTGATTTATGCTCTTTTATTTTTAAAACCAAGACATCGTCTTCGTATTCGTGACAAAGATTTTTACAACAGTTGCATATAATATTACCATTTTCTATATGATATAGTTTCCCATTATTATTTGTTGCATCTTTTAACATATCTACCTTTCCACAATTACAATATATGATATGTTCTTTTTGTATAGAAATGATTTTACTTGAAATCATTTTTTCAATTATTTCTAATAGTTGAAAGGTATATTCATCATCTTTAAAAAGAATGTTGTAATTAATACCCGCAGTTTCAATATACTTTTTGTAATCGTTTAGTTCTTTACTCTTGTTAGCATATGTATGCAATAAATTTACACTCATACATTTATCAATATTAAAAACATTACCTATATGTTCCATTATGGTTGGTGCAACCATCATTCCAACATTTGTATTTTGTTGTGGTTTAATTGGTAATGTTGCCACCACATAATCATTATTCATATTCTACCTCCATCTTTTTTAAACTTATTAATAAATATTCATATATTTCTTTCTTTTTCTTATTTAAATCTATTACAATATTTTTTTTATTAAAAATATCATAATATTTTTGGTTTAAGACTTCTATATTTAACTTCCTTTGAGAGTGTGAACTTAAATCGATATTTTGTTTATCTAATATTAATTGCAAATTTTGGATTGTCATTAAATACCCATAAAATTTTTCATAAAATATTTTATCTATTGTTCTAGATTTTTTTCTAAATTCAGAAAGAGTATATTTTGGTATTTTGTGATCTAGCCTATAAACTATAGCAAGATAATAATAGATATTATTAAGCACTCTAGATTTATATATTTTTTTTAAATCACAATTTTTAACATATTTCAATGAACTTGATAAATAATTATTATCATCATTAATATCGTTGATTACTTGTTTTATAAAAAAAATAATATTTTCTTTCGTTCGAAACTCTTTGCGATTGTTCTCATAATAATATTCTAATTTTTTGCTTGTAATTATATTCCAACAATAGGTCCATTCATTTAAATTATTTCTATTATCATTGGCATTTAGATATGCAATTACATCATCTATTTTTCTCGTAGAATTATAAAGTTCATACATTAATTGCTCTGCATTTTTTCTACATTTATCATATATTATACCATTATTAAAACAAATTGGATATTGGTTATTGGTAATAAATTCATATTTTTGATTACTCGTTAATGGTAAATATACTACCATACTATGAATTTTATCCTTACCTCTAAAATCTAATATTTTTTTAAGTATATAATTTATTTTATCTTCAATTTCAATTATTTCTTTTTGGTGTAGTAAATCCTTTATTAAGTAATTTATATCAACATCACTATATATTGTATTTGTTTCCCTTGCTAAACTACCATTTAAAGACACTAAATATTCAAAATTATAACTAATCATAAATTCATTAATCAATTCATAAACTATTTTCTTTATGTAATATGCATATTTTTGATTAATTTTCCGAAATTTTTTTGTAGAAATTTTTTTGCAGTGTTTTTCATAGTTGCCTCTTATTTTTTTTATTTTTGGATTATATTTTTTATAATACGCATTCAAAATATTACTATATAATTCTATATTCATTATTATCACAACCTTTCTTAAAATTCTACTTTGCTTTTTTCTACTATGATATTATCTTCATCTGCATACATTTCTGTCAAAATATATACAACATTTAAGAGATGAAAGATATATTGTTTTCCACTTTTTTTTATTTGTTCAGAATGTAAATTTTCGCATAACTATATAATTCTTTTTACAAATTAAATTTCAATTGGATTATATTCTTTTAATTTTTGTATTAATGTAATATTGTTCGTTTAGCCCCTAAATAAAAAAATAATCGGGCATAAAAACACTACATTATAATGTTTTTAACGACACCGATTCCTAAATATTATTTCGTTTGCGTAAGTAAAACAGCATAAGCAAATCGCGTTAGTATATTTTTTATTTCTAACACTTACATTTGATTCGTTAAAAAAATAAGTTTTAACTTTTGCTACTAGTCCAATCATACTGCTAAATCTCCACGTATATTTAACAAATATTTTATCATTTTTGTTATGAATGTCAATAGTATTTTTAGAAAAAATTACCATATCTTATTATTCTACTAAAGCCAATGGTTTAACAACAAAAATCTCCTCCTTAATTTGCATTTTTTTCTATTTATGGTATTATTAGAGTGAGGTGGAAATATGAACCAAGAAAAGTTTGAAAAGAAAGTTCAAAAAAGATATGGTGTTGATACAGAAACTTTAAAAGATTTAAATTTATCTAAAATTAAAAGTTTAGAAAACATTAACACATCAAAATTAAAGGAAACCAAAAAATTTAAAGTATTCAGAAATATTGGTAATACTTTAGTTAAAGGTGGAACCATGGGTGCTGGGGTTGCGGGTGCGATTAATACGGCTTTTCCAAACATTATTCCAGTTGCAATGTCTGCTTTAACTGCTAGTTCAAATATGAGTACTATCGGTAAAGCTTTAGGCTATATAGGTGCTGCTAGTAAACCAGTTGCAATCGTTTCTGGTCCAACTATTATTGGTGTTGGTGCTGGTATAGGCGCTATACTATATGGTTCATTTAGACTAATTAAATCTGGTTATAATAAATTAAGAATTATTAATGATAGAAACAAAGCAAAGAGACTATGTAAATAGTCTCTTATATTTTTAGATATTTTCTACTTGCTCTATAGCTTCCAATCATTCCTACTAATGCACCAACTATTAAAAGTGCTAGTGAAACATAGTATACGAATGGTACTGGTCTAATTAGTTTTAGAATTGGTGAAAATAATTGTCCGTTAAAATTATTATAAATAGCTGAATAGCCATAAGATGTTACTAGTATTGGAATAATTGATCCTATTATTCCAATTATTAATCCTTCAAATATAAATGGTATTTTTATATTTAAGTTTGAAGCTCCTACTAGACGCATTATTTCAATTTCTTTTCTTCTAGCTATAATTGCTATTTTTATTGTATTTGATATTAAGAATGCCGTTACTAATACTAGGGCAACTACTATCATAATACTACCTTTTCTTATTATATCAAATATATTTATTAGTTCACTTATTGCGTTTTCGCCATATTTTACGTATTCAACTTCATCATATATTTCAATTTTTTTAGCAACGTCATCTATATGTTTTAAATCTTCAACTTTTACTATAAATGTTGAAAGTAATGGATTGTTTTCATCATTATATTGACTTAATATACTTGATAATGAGGAATCTGTTTCCATCATTTCTTTTAGTATATCTGCTTTTGATTTATATGTACAACTTACTACATTGTCTACTTCTTTTATTTTGTTTTCTACTGTTGTTACTTCTTCTTTTGATATGTCCTTTTTTAGGAAGACTACTATTGACATATCAGATTCTATTAGTTTTGTAAAATTGTTTATGTTATATGTTAATACTATGGATATTGCAACTACAATTAGGGTTATTGTTGTACATAGTATTGATGCCATTGATAGTGATAGGTTTCTAAATACACCTTTGATGGCATCTCTTATACTCCTTCCAAATATTCTAACGTACTGCATTTTTATATGTTCCTTCCTTATAGTCTTTTAGAACTCTTCCTTCTTCTAAAAGAATAACTCTTTTTTTCATTTTTTCAACTATTCCAGTGTCGTGTGTTACCATTATGATGGTTGTTCCTCTTTTGTTAATTTCATCCAAAACATTCATTATTTCGTGACTTGTGTCAGGATCAAGATTTCCGGTTGGTTCATCACATATTAGAATTTTTGGTCCATTTACAATTGCTCTTGCTATTGCAGTTCTTTGTTGTTCACCACCACTTATTTTATCTGGATAGTTTTTTGCTTTATTTTTTAGTCCTACTAATTCTAAGGCTTTTATTGTTTTTTCGTGAATTTCATCTTTTGATAGTCCTAGTACTTCTAAGGCAAAGGCAACGTTTTCATATACGGTTGCGTGTGGTAATAGTTTAAAGTCTTGGAATACAACTCCTAATTTTCTTCTTAGTTTATAAACTTTATTATTTCTTAGTCTTGCAACATCTATTCCGCCTAGCATTATTTTTCCGCTTGTTGGTTTTTCTTCACGATAAAGCATTTTTATTAGAGTACTTTTACCGCATCCTGTTGATCCTATTACGAAAACAAATTCACCTTTTTCAATGTCTAAACTTAAATCATTTATGGCATTTACACCTGTTTTATATTTTTTGTTTACGTTTCTTATTTGAATAATATTCATTTTCTCACCTACTTTTTAAGTTATCGTTTATAAAGTCGTCGATGTCACCATCTAATACTTTATCAACGTTTGTTTTTTCAGTATTTGTTCTGTGATCTTTTACTAATGTATAAGGACACATTACATAACTTCGTATTTGAGAACCAAAATTAATGTCTTTGATTTCTCCCTTTAAATTCTTCATTTCTGTTTCTTTCTTTTCCATTTCAATTTTATAGAGTTTACTTTTTAAGACTTCCATTGCTTGTTCTTTGTTTTGGATTTGACTTCTTTCGTTTTGACATGTTACTACTATTCCTGTTGGAAAATGGGTTATTCTTATAGCAGATGGTGTTGTGTTTACGCCTTGTCCGCCGTGTCCAGATGCGCAGTAGCAGTCGATTCGGATATCAGAATCTTTTATTTCAATGTCGGCGTTTCCGTTTTCAATTAATGGTACAACATCAACTGATGCGAATGATGTGTGTCTTCTAGCTCCACTATCAAACGGCGATATTCTTACTAACCTATGAATACCTTTTTCACATTTTAGGTATCCAAAGGCATATAGTCCGTGAATTATCATTGTCATACTTTTAATTCCGGCTTCTAATCCTTCTTGTTCATCTATTATTTCATAGGTGTATTTTTTTTGTTCACACCATCTTGTATACATTCTTTTTAGCATATTCGCCCAGTCACAGGCTTCTGTTCCACCTGCTCCGGCGTGAATTTCTAAGATTGCATCATTTTCATCGTATTCACCATTTAATAATAATTTTATTTCTAGGTTATCTACTTCTTTATTGATGCTTTTTATTTCTTCTTCTAGTAATGCTTTGGTTTCTTCATCGTTTGTTATTTTTATTTCATTTAATATTTCTAAATTGCTTTCAATTCTTTGTTTTAAATTTTCGGCTTCTTTGATAATATTTTTATTTTCGTTTAGTTCAGCAATTACTTTAGCGCTTTCTCTTCTATTGTCCCAAAATCCGTCTTCTTTTGTTTTATTTTCTAGTTCGTTTACTTTTTCATTTCTTTTTGGTAAGTCAAAGTAACCTCCATAAATCTTGGATTTTGTTATTGTATGTATTATATATGTTTAATAGTTCACTTATTTCCATTTACAAAACCTCCATTATAATTATAACATAGCTGATTTATAAAAACAAGGTTATAAGAAAATAAACATTTTACTATTTATTTATTTTAAATAATAGTGACATTTTTAAGATTGCATCTTTTTCTTTTTGTTCTTCTACTTTACTATCACAGAATAGTTTATCATATATTATTTTTGTTAAGTCATTTAATTTTTCATCTGTTACATTATATAATTTATCAAAATATATGCTATAAATGTTTGATACTAATTTACCTTCTATATTTATATAACCGATTAATGTATCTTTTCTTCTTAGGTTCTTACCTATATTTAATTTTACTAGTGATACTTCAGTATTTAAATCTTCATTATACTTGAAATCACTTATTTCATCGTATGGATGAGAAATGTCTTTATTTGTACTTGTATCAAATAAAGTTTTTTCACCATTCATATATTCTACAATTGCTCTTTTTTGATTTACACTTCTATAATTTACTATTTGTCTTTTCATTGTTTACTCCTATAATTCTCGCCAATCATTTCCATATTTTCAGATAGCTGATTTATTCTTTCAATTATTCTTTTGGCTTTTAATTTATCTACGCCACTTTTACTTGTACTTAGGTGTTCTTCTAACATTTTGATATTTAGATTTGATGTAAAAAATGTTGGCAAACTTGCTTCCATACGGGTATTTAGCATTGTACATAATATTTCATCTCGTATCCAATCAGTTAAGTTTTCAGCTCCAATATCATCTATTAATAACAAAGGTGTTTTTTGTGCTAAAGACATTAGGTAATTGAAGTTACCTTCGCCGTTAAATGATATTTTTAATTCACTTATAAAGTGTGGCCAAAAGATAATGGCACTTTTTACATTTTTTTTTGCTAATTCATTAAATGTTGCAGCAATTAGATATGATTTACCGCATCCAAAGTTTCCGTTTAAATATAGGCCTTTTTTAATATTTGGATATGATTTTATGAAGTTGTTTAACCATTTAATGCAATTAAATCTACTTTTATCATCAGTATAAATATCTTTCATTCTTGCATTTTTTAAATATGAGTTAGCGCCTATTAGGGTTACATTATCGCTATATTTGTTTTCTTCATTTAATTTGTTTAAATATTTACAAGATTTATAACCAAATTCAATGTGATTATCAATATTAGTTGGTAAGTATGCATACCCTTTTACTTTGTTTTTGCATTCCATTATATTAGGGCAAGTTTTACAGTTTGAATAGTCGTTTGCGCATTCCATTAAATTGGTTGTGTATTTTTTTAGGATTTCTTCATCTAGATTAAGTTCTTTTACCATTTCTTTGAAATTTTCATTTTTTAGGGCTTTTTTATATTCTTCATCTAAATCTATTTGAGGTGCATTCATTCTTTTTAAAAAATCTTCATCTAATTTTAACATACTTATCTATACTCCTTTAATAATTCATCGATGTTTTCTTTTTCTTCACCGGTTGCATTTTCTTTTTCAATTTTTTTATCAAACCATTCTGGTTCAAGTGCGACTTTTGTTTTGGGTTTTCTTTTATTATATTCTGATCTTGCAATATTTATGGCATCTTCTACAGTTGTTATTTTTGATTTTTTCCATTGTGATGCGATAGCGTCTATATAATTCATATTTAATTTATTATTGGTTGTTTTAAGGACAAAGTCTAATAAAACGTTTATAACACCTGGTGATAGGTCAATATCTAGAACAAGGTGTTCAAGAACGGCAACATCGGTTTTTGATGGTTTTGTTCCCATTTTTGATGCTAGGAAATTATATGGACTTGTTGTTTCAAACATATAAATTGTTTGAGCCATTTTACTTGTATCGCCTAATGGTTTTCTTAAATATTCTGGTTGACATTTAAAGACAATGTTTGGCAACTTTCCACTATTTTGGAAGGTATAATATTTTCTTGCATTTTCTCTTATTTTGTCTTTATCAATAGCATTTTTTTCATTTAATGATTCTCTTATTATTGTTTGCATTGTTTCTAGGTTTAAATCATAGATAAATGCTAATTTTAATAGTAATTCTTTAGTACTTTTATTGATTGTTCTAATATTTAACATTTCACTTGGTATTGATGCTAGGCATTCATCTAGGCTGAAACCAATATCAAATGCAAGGTTATTGATGTTTCTTGCTTTCAAGTCTAGTGTACTATAGTCTTTTTCGATGTTTGTTATCATAAATACGTCGGAAAATTTTGATGTTACTTCTTTATATTCTCTTAGATTAATAGTTGGTCTTTTGAATGTGCTTAGAATAAGATCAAATTCTCTTTTGCCAACGTTGTTTAATAGTAGTGTTGCTAGAATTGGGTTATTAAAGAAATCATTTGGGTTAAGGGGAGAATATAGTTCATAGATGTATGTATTTATGCTCTCTTCTTTTAAGTATGTTCTTATTAAACCGACTGCCTCTAGTTTGGCTTTTGCTAGTACAAAACCATCTATACTGAATCCTAGAAGATTAATTAGATAATGATGTGTGTGATCGGTACTCATTAGTTCATTTTTATCGAGTTCACTCCATAGGTTGAAGTATAGACTAACGCTATCGGCTCCTATTATTGGTTGATATAGACGCATTAATATTTTTCTGTCATTATCATTAAAAATTGTTTTATTAATAATTATAAATCTATCTGCTGGTAAAATTGTACTTTGCATTATAACCACCTAGAAATATATTACCACAAAATCAAATATAATAACAAGAAAAAAAGCAAAAAATGTTTGCTTTGGATTTAGTCACTAATTTTTTATAGTTCAACATTGTGATATACATTTGCAACATCGTCTACTTCATCGAATAGATTTAAGGCTCTTTGGAATAATTCTAGGTCTTCGCCTTCTAGTTTTACTTTGTCTTTTGGTAAGTTTGTTACTTCGTCTATATCAAATGTAATATCATTTTTGTAATTTGTAATGGCATCTTTTATTTTATTTATGTCATTTGGGTTGCCATATATAATAACCATATCGTTATCATTTTCAATGTCAATAAATGGAACGTCTGCTGTTATTAAGGCTTCCATTGCTTCATCTAGGGTTAGGCCTTTGAAACCTACTACTGATAGGTTATCATACATATATGCTACGCTTCCCATTGCGCCCATTTTTAAGTGACTTTTATTTATTACTGCTCTTACTTCACTTACGCTTCTATTTACATTGTCTGTTAAGCATTCAACTAGCATTGTTGAACCACTTGGTCCAAAGATTTCGTAAGTTAGTACTTCGTAATTCTCACCTACACCATTTGTAACTTTATCGATTGCTCTTTTGATTACATCACTTGGTACTTGTTCTTTTTTGGCTTTTTCAATTAATCTTTTTAGGCTTGGATTACCTTCTGGTGTTGTTCCACCGTTTTTTGCTGCTAAGTATATTTCTTTAGCATACATTCCATATAATTTTCCTCTTGCTGCGCCTGTTTTTGCTTTGGCGGCTGCTATATTTGGGAATCTTCCCATATTTCTTCCTCCTTTTAAACGTAAAAATCTTTTACTTTATTTAATGTTATTCCTTTTTTATTCATTATTGTTTTATAGAATGCTTTTACTATTTTGCTGTCCGAGTATTTAGGAAAGCATTCTAGTTCTATTGTTGAGTGGTCGTCATAACTGAATGTTACTTTATCGCTTATCATTTCTCCGCATTTTACATACAAATTATAATCACCATTTTTTAAGTCATAGAGTGCGATGTCATTGTTTTTTATTTCGCCTAATTTTATGTCGTTTAGAAATATTTCATATGGCACGCTTCTATCTGTTAATTTATCTAACCTTTTTATTCTAAGCATTTTTTGCCCTCTTTTCTAATGCTTCTTTTGCTGCTTCTTGTTCAGCTTTTTTCTTGCTATTACCGATTCCTTTTCCATATAGGATTCCATCAATTCTTACTTCGACTTCAAATGTTTTATCGTGGGCTGGTCCTTCTTCTTTGACTAGAATATATTCTAGGCTTTTTCTGTCTGTTTGGACTAATTCTTGTAATTTGGTTTTATAGTCGTGGAAGTATTCATAATTGTTGTTGATGTGTGATATTACTTTTTCGTTTAGGTAATTTCTTACGTAGTCTAATCCTTTGTCTAGGTACATTGCCCCGATAAAGGCTTCAAATATATCTGCAACTATTGCTTTTCTATATTTGCCGCCGTGTTCTTTCTCGCCGTGGCCTAGTCTTAAATAGTTATTTAAACCTAATTTAAGTGAATACTCATACAAAGCATCTTCACAG
This sequence comes from Firmicutes bacterium CAG:884, assembly GCA_000433875.1. Lineage (GTDB taxonomy): Bacteria > Bacillota_I > Bacilli_A > RF39 > UBA660 > CAG-884. The sequence continues at coordinate 31,838 of HF993343.1, read as the reverse complement.
ACATAGGCAGATCTGAGTTTTGTCATTGTTCCTTCTTCATAATTTGTCTTTTTATACAAATATTCACTCATAATAAGTTCAAGTACGGCGTCGCCTAAATATTCAAGTCTTTCATAACTATTTGTGTCATTTTCATTGGCATATGATGTATGGGTAAAGGCTTCTTCATATAATTTAGGGTTACTGGTTTCTATGTTTAATCCTTCGAACATTTTTTCACCTCTTTTCATATATATTGTACACGATTTTTTATTACTTTACAATTGGCATTTACTTTTTTTTATTAAAATAGTATAATTATTTTGGTGATTATATGAAAAAAGTATTAGTTTTTTTACTAATTTTATTTGGTTTGACGGGGTGTCTTAAGAGAGATACAATGGAGGGTGCGAGTATTTATACGACTGTTTATCCTCTTGAATATATAACTAGTAGGTTATATGGGGAAAATGGTACAATTAAGAGTATTTATCCTAATGGTGTTGATCCTTTTACTTATCCGAGTTTAACTGATAAGCAACTTGCTGATTATAGTGAGGCTGGACTTTATATTTTTAATGGTTTAAGTGCTGAGAAAGATTATGTTGTTCCTTTGTTTGAGCATAATAAGAATTTGAAGATTATTAATGCTTCGCTTAGTATGAAGACTAGTTATGGTAATGAGGAGTTATGGCTTGATCCTTCCAACTTTTTACAGTTAACGCAGAATATTAGAAATGGGTTTGAGGAATATATTTCTAATTATTATTTGATTGAGGAAATAAAGGCTAATTATGATGCCTTAAAATTGGATGCTTCAAAATTGGATGCTAATTTGACTGTTATTGGTACGAATGCTGATTTTAATACGATTGTTGTTACTGATGATTTATTTAAGTTTTTGAAAAAGTATAATATTAATGTTCTTTCACTTGATAAGGATAGTTTGACTAATAAGACTTTGAATGATATTAAGAGTTTGATGAGTGAAAAAAAGATAAGCTATATTTTTGCTCGTAAGGATGAGGAGCTTGATGAAAATGTAAAGGCTTTGGTTGATGAGTACAAAGTTGAGGTTGTTTATATTCATACTCTTTCTAATTTAACTAGTGAAGAACGCAACAACGGTGCGAATTATTTAACAATTATGAATGAAAATATTGAGAAATTAAAGAATGAGTTATATAATTAACTCATTTTTGTTGACATATAAAAAAAAATAATGTAAAATTGTATTTGTAGTTTTGGAGTAGTACTCAAGAGGCTGAAGAGGCGCCCCTGCTAAGGGTGTAGATCGGGATACCGGTGCGAGGGTTCAAATCCCTCCTGCTCCGCCATTTATTTTTAATGGTTATTATTTTTTATAATTGCTTGCAAAAGTAATTTTTTTTATTAAATTATGATTAAAAGAACTATCTTGTTTGGGATAGTTCTTGTTTTTAAATATTTTAATTTTGTTCTATTTAGAAGTATAGGAATGCTACTAGGAAATAGGAAGATACTAGCATACATATTATTGTTTGATATGCTGTTATGCTTTTTATTTCTTTTCGTTTAAATAATCCAGCAATTAGGCCAAAATATGTTATATATATTAGTGGCATCGGTATTAAATTTGTTTTTAATACTATTTTAGGGATTAATGTGGTTAAGAAATAAAATACAAATACTTGATCACATACGAATGAAAGTCCTATTGATATAACAAATATTAATGTATATATAAGGGCTTGTGAATCGAGTTTGATTATTATGTTTGTTATGGTGTCTAGATATGCCATATTTTTTATTATGGATATGTAGATAAACATTAGAGCATATATTATTATGCTGTCATAATTAAGTTTTTCCATTTTTTTATTTTTGATTAGGCCTACTATTAGGCATAGTATTGTTGTTATGCCACTTAAGTACTTGATGTTTATTAGGGATGATATTAATAGTAAGGCAATCATTGTTAGGAATAAATATACATTGAATTGATTTTTAATTTCTACTTCTTTGGTTGTTCCGATAAAGTCTTCATTTTTTACGGAGATGTTTACAATAAGTATTTGAATGAAGAACATTATAAGTGTGATTATGTATATACCTATTCTATTGTCATAAAAGAAAAAGTCTAGGAAGTTCATATTTAGGTAAGATGCCATTATTATTGTATTATTTGAGCCCGTTAGTGTGCTTATGCTTCCTAGTATTGATGATATAATTATGTTTTCAATTAATAGTTCTGATTTAATATTGTTCTTTTTTATTATTTCTTCTATGAGTGGTATTAGGAATGCTAATACTATTATGTTGTTTATTAGACCTGATACAATAAATGATATTGTCATTAATAGAATTATTAATGATTTATATGTTGATGCTCTTTCTACTACTGAGTTTATTAGATATTCTATAAAGTTTGTTTTTAAAAACATTTTTGATACGCCATAGGTTCCTAGTAGAATCATAATACTGTTAAAATCTATATTTCTTATAATGTCTATATTTAAATAGTTTGTTGCTATTAAATATATTAGGCCAAGTGTGAGAATAATTACCGCGAGTATTTTATTTTTTATTAGAGATGCTAGGGTGTAAAGTCCTGTTATTATGCCTTCTATCATATTTCACCTAAAATATGTTTCCGATGATACCGAATGATACTAGCATCATTATAATGCTGGCCATAAAAACACCTAGTAAGATTGCAGGAAATGATTTTTTCTTATCCATATCTAAAAGGCTGGCAATTAGTGATCCGGTCCAAGCACCTGTTCCTGGTAGTGGTATGCCAACAAATAGTACTAATCCCCAGAAGCCATATTTTTCAATTGATGTTTTATTCTTTTCAACTTTTTTATCTAACCAATTTGTTAGTTTTGCGAAGCATTTTTTTGTGCGCATCCAGTTGATTATTTTTTTTATAAACCATAGGATAAATGGGATTGGTAAGATATTACCGATGATACTTATTATATAGCTTTGCCAAGGGTCCAGTTTTAGGATTGATGCGGCTATTAGACCTCCTCTTAATTCTAGTATTGGCATTAGGGATATAATGAATACTATTAGTTGTTTTCCTCCTGTTGCTGCACTTCCTCCGAATAGGCCTACTATTGCTTTTACTATTTTATCTACCATAACTTCACCTCTACTATCTATAATATCATATTTGGTTTATTTTTGAAAGAAAAAAAATGTGTAATATACACATTTTTATCTTGTTTTTATCTAAAGTGAGTTTTCTAGGATAAAACCCAGATTCAAAGTGGGCATTACATTGTAAACTTTAGGATTCTCAGTATAAAGCATTGAGCGTTCAACACCATTTACAAATTAAATTCCCAATGTCATATTTTGTAGATTTATTATAATAACTCTACCTTTAGACAATCATATTGTATCATACTGCTTGTAAATAAGCAAGTGGTTTTGTAAAACTTTACACTACAATTTTTTTGATTTTTTTGTATATTTTGGTTGCGGTTTTGAAAATGTTTTGTTATAATTGTTTTGCGCTTAATGGCTCATCATACGATTAGGTGTGTTATATTTACAATTTATGTCGATAATTTATATTTTAGATGAGAAAATATATCTATTCGAGTACATCTTTTATGGGTGTACTCTTTTTTGAGGAGGGAAAAAATGAATTATGGTTATCAAAATGAATATGATTTTGTGGAGTTGTTTAATAATAGGTTCTTGTGTAATTTGGATGATAAATCGCAGAGATTTTTGAGGGATTTGTTTGGTGAAGATATTGATTCTAGGGAACCTATTAAGTGTTGGAAGAATAAAATGGTTCAAAAAACTGACATATTTATTAAGTATAAGAATCATATAAAGAATGTTAGTTTAAAGTGTGGGAATAGTAATTCTATGCATCACGAGCAGTTACAGGAGTTTGAGAGATATTTGGGTAATATGGGAATTCCCTATAAAATTATTGATAAATATGTTGATTATCATTATGGTTATATGAAGGATGATAATGGGTGTCTTGATTTTTCTAAGAGATTGAGTGCTGCTGAGTATAAAGAGTTATATCAGGATGATATAGATTTATTTAATCGTGCTATCAATAAGACAAGGATAATTGTTGATATGATTGATCGGTTTGTTATTAGAGGAAGAAATTCTGATTATGATATTGATGCTTTGGTTTGTGGTACTGTTAATGATTATGTTTGGATAAAGAAATATGATTTATATGATCTTATTCTTTCTAAAAGGTGTATGCAATTTGCTTCGCCTCATATTGCTTGTTTGACGATTGGACCGAAAAAAAGGATTTTAGGGGGTACTTCAAATAATTATCGTGATAGATATATAGTTTGCGCGAGGTGGGATTATATAAAGGAAGACATTATTAAATTTAAGGCTAAAAATAATATATGAATTTTATTTTTATATTTTTTGGGGAGTGAAGTGGGTTATTGGTCATTTACTGCATAAAAAAACACCATTTATGGTGTAACTTTTTTATGGAGCAAATGACCGGAATCGAACCGGCATCCTAGCCTTGGCAAGGCCATATACTAACCGTTGTACTACATCTGCATAAAAAAATGGTGACCAGTATGGGATTCGGACCCATGAATGCTGCCGTGAAAGGGCAGTGTGTTAAGCCACTTCACCAACTGGCCAAAAAATAAATGGCGCCCCAAGTAGGACTCGAACCTACGACCCTTTGATTAACAGTCAAATGCTCTAACCGACTGAGCTATTGAGGCACTATATTGGTGGGCCCAGAAGGATTTGAACCTTCGACCTCCCGCTTATCAGACGAGCGCTCTAACCAACTGAGCTATAAGCCCACGTGCTACTTAAGTATATAATATTTTTTTTAATATTGCAATACTTTTTCTAAAAAAATGTTTAAAAATTGCATTTTTATCATTTTAAAACATTGTATTGTTTCGCAACGACTTATTTACTATACCATAAATGGAGTGATTTGGCAACACTATTTTGAAAAAAGTTAAGCCTTTTTTAAAATGTTACATTTTATTATATAATTACATCTGAAAAGATGTGTTTTATTTTAAAAAAACAAAAAGACCAAGAAGTTCTGAATTAATTGTAAATTCGGAGTAATTTTGAGAGTAAAAAAAATAAAAAGCCTTATAAAATAAAGGCTTTTCAATCTAATATGGTGGACTGTTGGGGGCTCGAACCCCAGACCCACTGATTAAGAGTCAGTTGCTCTACCAACTGAGCTAACAGTCCATAAAATTTTACTTGCATTAATATTATAGCACATTTTTACAAAATTCCAATACTTTTTGCACAAAAAATTGAAATTGTGAATAATAAATGAAAACGTTATGGTTTTTTTTAGGCAATAATACTAGTTTATATGGTAATATAGATATAGAAAAAGAAGAAAAATTTTGTCTTTTTCTTCTTTTATTATTGAATAAAATTAATTTTGATGTTTCCTATTCCGCCATCTATTTTGATTTTTTTGTTTCCGTTTCCGATTATTTCATCGCGTTCGATTATTTGATTCATTACTTTTATTTGACCGATTCCTTTTGATATATCTAGTAGATGATCTGTTTCATTTCCTATTAGGTCTATATTTAGTGTGCCAATTCCTGAGTCAATGTCTGCTTTATTTAGTTTTGATTTTATATAGACACTTCCTACTCCCATATCGAAGTCAAGGTCATCAATTATACCTTTTTTGATTTCAAAGCTTCCGGCTCCAGCATCTATTGTTGCGGTTGTTACATTTAAATTGTTTATTATTGTTTTTCCAGCTCCTAAGTTTAATTTTAGTTTATTTGTTTTTATGTCTTCTATTTCTAATAAGCCTGCACCTACTTCGATGTCTACTTTATCCATTTCTGGTAAGTATACTATTACTTTACCTTTTTTTGTGAAATTAAGGACATTTTTTTCATCTATAATTATTGAATTGTTGTTTGCTTTACATTTTAGTTTTACGTTATTTGTTTCTATTTTGAATGTATTTGCTTTTTTTACTTCAATGTTACTTGCTCCTATACTCATCTCGAGATAATCTATATTTCCTTGATAGTTATCGCATATTGTTTCTTTTAATTCAGTATTTTTAGATGGCATAAGTGCGGTTCCTACTATGTATATTGTTGATGCTATTGCTGATATTATTGTTATTATTAGAAAGATTGCGAATGCTTGTGCGCATATTTTGATTAATTTTTGAGTATTTGTCATTTAATATCTACTCCTCCAAATAGGCAGCTTGCATTTATATAGATTGTTGGTCCTTCTTCAACTTTATTTTTCTTTTTTTCATCTACACCGCCAAAGATTGAGGTTGATTTTATTTTTATATTTACGTTTTCGGGTATATAGATTTCAATTCCTCCGAATGTTGCGTTTGCGTTTATAACAATGTCTTTTTTTATTATTGCTTTTCTTAAATCACATTTTATGGCTCCAAATACGGCTGTTAGGTTTGTTCCTTTAAATTTTTCATCGTCATATTCGATTGTTTGAGTTGTAAAGGTTGCGCATACTTCTTCTTTGGAATCGTTATTTAATTTTTTTATAGTTTCAAAATCTTTTTTATTTATTGTATTTTTTAATATAATTGATAGTCCGATTAGTATTAATATTGTTGGTAGTGCTAGTTTCCAAGCTATTTCAAAGTCTAATATTCCTTGAGTGCTTAATAGTAATACTACGCCTATTAATATACCGATAATGCTTCCTGTTTTGTCTTTGTCTTTAAAGAGTCCTACTAAGCATGGTATGATTATAAATAGTGTCCACCAGCCGTCAAAGAATATGTCTATTTTAGCGATTCCTAGTGCATTAACTCCTAATACTAGTCCAATTATTATAAATATTATTCCCCATATCATTTTTCATCTTCTCCTTTTCTTATTTATTTTATCATATTATCTGTTTATTGTGTAGTATTTTTTTTAGGTTTTTTTGTTTTAATTGATTTAATGTGTTTTTTAATTCTAATGTATTTTCTACGTAGAAATCGGGTTTTATTTGCCAATTTTGATAGTTATTTGTGTTTAATTTTAAATGGTCAATTATGATACATATTGCTTTTTCATTTAGTATTTTTTCGGCATTTTTTCCGAATGTTATATCATCACTATGGTCGCCTATATAAATATATATTCCGTCTTCATTTTCTTTATTTAATTGTTTAGTGCATTTGATAAAGCCTTCTGGATCGGGTTTTTGTTTTATTACATCGGTACTTCCGATTATTGCATCAAAGTATTTTTTAATATTATATTTTTTTAGGGTTGATTTGATTATTTCTTTTCCGTTTTGTGAGCATATTGCCATTTTATATTGTTTTAAATCTTTTATTAGTTCAGGTATCCTGTCAAATATTAGTGGTTCTGTTTTATTTTTCTTTTGTTCTGGTGTCCATAAGCTTCCGGCATAGTTTAAGTCTTCTTCTTTTATGTTATAAGCTTTTATATACAATTCTTGCCAGTTTTTATATTTATGGTTTGCTTCTTGATATTTTTCATAGCTTGTTAGGGCTTCTGGTAAGTGTTTTTCAATTTCTTTATCAAAGTGTTTTAATACTTCTATTGTTACTTTGATATTTTTGTTTGCTGTATTAAAGAGTGTTCCGTCATAATCCCATAGTATTCCTAGTATTTTATTCATATTGTTTTCTTTCTTATTTGGTTTAAAAAACAAGAACTTTTGTTCTTGTTAAAATTTCCATATGTCATCATCAGATGTACTTGTACTGTCAGTATTTAATTCTTCAGTTTGAATGTTTACTTCTCCTACTTGTGGTTCGTTAGTAGGTTCTTGTACTTCTTCTATGTCTAATGTTTCAGTTTCTTCAGTTGGTACTGCGTCAACAATACTTTCTACTGTTGGTTCTTCTATTTTGGGTTCTTCAACAGGTACTTCATTAATGGTTGGTTCTTCAACGGGAACTTCATTAATAATTGGTTCTGCTTGTGGAACTTCATTAATTTCTTCAGCTTTAACTGTTACATTTTCAATAGGTTTTTCTTCTTTTGTTTCTACTTTAGTTTCTTCTTTTACAGGTGATTTTTTTACTAATAGTAATACTAGTGCGACCACCAATAGGATTGCTCCTGCTACTATAAACCAAATATAATTATTTGAAACAAAATTTATTACATTATCCATTATATCCTCCTATCTTATATATTTAGAATATCACATTTTGTAAATATATTCAATAAATTTTATGAAATTATTGTTTTTTTTATTCTTCTAAATAGTTTTCACCTTTAAATGGTTCTGTTTGTAATAGGCCTTCATAATTTTTTTGGCGCATTACTTCATATATTCCTATGGCGACACAGTTTGATAGATTAAGTGCTCTGACTCCGCTTGTAGCAGGTATTCTTATGCATCTATCTAAATGGTCTTTTAGGATTTCTTTTGGTATTCCGGTGCTTTCTTTTCCAAATATCAAGTATATATTTTCTTTGTTTGTATAATCAAAGCTTGAGTGTGGTTTTTTTCCGTATCTTGTAAAGTAATACATTTCACCTTTATTTTTGTTTAAAAAATCATCGAAGTTTTCATATATTGTATATTTACATTCGTTTACATAGTTTACACCGCTTCTTTTTAGGTGAGCTTCATCCATATAAAATCCGAGTGGTTTTATTAGGTGAAGATGGGTATTTGTTGCGACACAGGTACGCATTATATTGCCTGTATTTTGGGGTATTTCTGGTTCAAATAAAACTACATTAAGCATTTTACATTATCCCTTCTTGTTCGTCTAGATCTTCTATTAATACGAGTGGTAGTGTTAGTCCATCTTCTATAGCGATTGATTTAAAGTTTTCTCTAAAGGCGTCTAATTCTTTTATGATTGTTGCAGGGTATATTCTTTTACTTGTTTTTATTGCATTATAGACGTCTAATACATTTACTTCTTTTCTATTTTGAAATACGGCATTTGAGAATGCTGCTGATAGAACTGAGAAGGCAACGTCAGGATACATTGCTGCTAGTCCATATACTCTTTTGTGTTCGGTTGTTGCAGATACGATTGCTGTTAAGAGTTTTTTTACAATATAATCATTATATTTAAATTTTGCACCGGTTTTATATTCAATTCTTGGTAATGATTTGAATAGTATTTCAACGGTTGTTTTTTCATCTGGTTCTGGTACATCAATTCGTTCAAATCTTCTTAGGAATGCTCTATCACGGACTACGTATGTTTCATATTCAATTGTTGTTGTTGCTCCGATTGCTTTTATGTCTCCTCTATCTAGAGCTGGTTTTAAAATGTTGGCAAGGTCCATTGGGCCATCACTTTTTCCGCCTATTAGGGTATGTACTTCATCGATGAAAAGGATTGTTTTTTTAACGTTTTTTAATTCGCTCATTAACATACTTATTGCCATTTCTTCTTTATTGTCAACGATTATTTTTCCGACTAATGATGTTGAGTTTATTTTTACTACTCTGTATCCTTTTATAGCATCTGGTACTTTATTTTGTTGTATTAAATATGCTAGTCCTTCAACGATGGCGGTTTTACCGATTCCGGCTTTACCTATTAATAGTGCTGATTTATCTGGTGTTAATAGGACTAATATTAGTTTTCTTATTTCTTCATCACGGGCTATGGCGGGGTTTGTTATATATTTTTTTGCTGTTAAGTCTTCACCGTACGTCTTGAGTACGCTGAAGGTTTCACTTTCTTCATTTACTTCATATAATTCAATATCTTCCATTTTATGCCTCCTTTATAAATTCTTTTATTTCTTCATATTCTTTTTTTCCTATTTGTTTATCTTTAATTATTCCTTTTTCAATTTTTAATATTGATGGTATTGTTAGTTTATTTCCTTCAAAATACATACTTTCAATTAACATTTTTTCGTTTTCTTCTAATTTTGATGTGTCTAAATAGTATATTTCTTTTTTGGTTTCGTTTACTATTTTGTTTATTTTTTCATCATACACTTTACATTCATCTGTTTGATTACACAAATATACTATATATGTTTCATAGCTATTCATTTTATTATGCATTTTTTTATAGTTTATTTCTTCATATTTTTTTGTACATCCGCATAATAGGAGTACTGTTACAATTATTATTACTTTCTTCATATCTATCTCCTTTATAATTATATAATATTAAAGAAAAAAAGGAAAGTCCTTTTTTAATTTTTATATACTATTAATTGATTTGGCAATAGATAAATGTTTTGGTTTTCTAATGGGTTTGGTACGCCTAATGTGTTTAGTACTTTATTTAAGCTTTCGCCTTCTTCAGTTATGTAAAATTTTGTGTTTTCGTTTGGGACAACGATTGATTCGCCTGGGTAAATATATTCGTCTTCATCAAATCCGTTTAACATTTGTAATTGTTTAGCTGTTGTGTTATATTTTTTTGCTAGTTCATATAAATTGTCACCTTTTTTTACTATATATGTTCCAAAGTTACCGCTTCCGGCTGGTATAATTATTTGGTCTCCTTCTTTTATTTTATGAATACTAGAAAAGCCGTTTATTGCTCTTAGGTCATCTTCTTTTATGCCTAGGGATGATGCTATACTTTCTAGTGTATCATTAATTCCAACTGTATAAATTCTATAAATAAAAATCACCTCATATCATTATATGAGGTTTTTTATTATTTGTTAATTTCTGTTACGAATTGATTGTTTCTATATTCTATTTTTATTAAAGTTTCTTCACTTATAAATCCGCCGTTTTTAGGATCTTTTACGGGATCTATTAGTTTTTCTTCAATTAAATCTCCTAATACTATATAGCATACTTCATTTTCTCCGGGAACTTTCGTACAGCAATTTTTTCCGGTTGCTTTACATATGTCACTTGGTTCAATTTCATCTAATAGATGTTTTTGGCAATATGTTTTGGTTGTTTTTTCAATACTTTCATATTGTAATTTTAGAGAGTTTTCTTTTGATTTATTTACTATTCCGTTAATGCTTACTACGCCTATTCCACCGATTATTGCTAGTATTACTATAACTGCTAATAATTCTATTATTGTAAATCCTTTTTTATTCATAAATCCCTCTTAATCTATTCTTTTTAAAACAAAATATTTACAGTTAAATGAACAGTTATTTGCAATGTAATCTTTAAGGTTTTCTATGTCATTTATTGGTTTATAAATATCATTTGTTTTATCACAGAATCCTTTTAGTCTTAATTTCCCGTATGACCAGTCTCCTACTATATAATCATATGGTATGAAATAGTCAGTTATTTTATTTTGTGCTTCTTCTAATTCAAATCCTTCTTTATAGTCTTCAATTAGTTCATATTCAATTTCATTAAATTTATATTTTTTCATTTGTTTCTCCTTAAAATGCCCCTACTATTTCTTTATATTTTTTTACTTTACTTGCGGCTCCCCAAGCGTTCCAAGTCATTACTCCGCCTAATAGATTATTGTCTGTTAATGCTTTCATTTGACTTTTTATATAGTTTACATCACAATTTACGGTTGGGTTCCAATATGGTACATTATATGCTGTTACCCAGGTTCTTACAATGGCTGGGCTTGTTGTTTCTTTTTGTCTTGTTGCTGCAGTACTTGCCCAATTGCTCATTATGTTATACGGGTTTGTCCAGGTGTCAACATTACTTCCGAAGTGATCGGTGTATGGCATTGAGCTTATTACATCGACAACATTACTGATTGCTGCCCAATATTGTCCATATCCTGGTATATATGTATATGATGCTTCGCCAAATACATCTGCTGATACATATACATTTAATTGGTGCAACTCATCGGTTGCGTATATTAAGAAGTTTTGAATTCCTTGTGATTTGGTTTCATTGTATTTATTTCTTAGTTCTTCGTTTGTTAACCAAGGTGCTGTTTCTGGGAATCTTACGTAGTCGAATTGAATTTCATTGAAATCGAATAATTCTACTGCTTCTTTTGCTAATTCGATTTTATATTCCCATACTTTTCTTGAATAAACTGATGGCCAGTATTCTCCGCCATAGTAATATATTTTTCCTTTTCTGCTTAAGGCTTCATCTTGATTAGCAAGGGCGAATGCTCCGTCTTTAAATGCGCAGATTCTTCCAATTACATAGAAACCATTATCTTTTAGTTTTTGAATGGCTTTTTTATAGTTTTCAATGCTATGATAACCAATATCTTTTGGTGAGTATTCTTTTGCTACCTTTGATTGATATGCTAGTTGGCCATCTTTTATATCTACTACAAAGGCGTTTACTCCGGTATTTTTTGCTAGTTCAATGAATGAGTCAACGCTTCCTATATCACCCATTGATAGGTACAGAGCGTTTACAACTTTTGGCATTACATTGTTTTCAAAATTTCCTTTTTCTCTTGGATAATAGTCTAATGATCCAGCGCTTTCACTTTTATCGTAATAATTTGTTCTTTTAGAGTGCGTACTATAAAATCCGTTATCATAGTTAACGAGCGCAAGTTCTTGTGTATTTACTAAATATTTGGCAAATACATATCCTTCGATTTCATTATATTTTATTTTATATTTATTTACTTTTCCCTCTTCTAATTTATCAAAGCCTATTATTTCTAATTTTGTTCCTTTTGGGGCATAGCTTTCAATTTTGCTTCCTTCTTTTTCTTTGTATATTGTTACGGGTGTTCTTACATATTTTTCTTTTTCTGTTACTACATCTTCATATTTGTCTGTAATATTTTCTTTTAATATATATGTTTCTTTATCTGCCAGTTTATAGTATTTTTCATCTATTAATTCGTCTTTATATTTTATTTTGGTTCCTCTTATTATTTTTTCTATTTCATTATATTCTAAATCATATAATGGTACTTCTATATTTGAGCTTGCTACATAGCCTTCTTTATTATTTATTTTTGTTGATTGTTTAAATAGGTGTTTTGCCGCCAAGGCAAGTGCGAATGCTAATGCTAGAAATACTATTAAAAATATTATGATTCGTCCTATTCTTAATTTCCTTTTTTTCTTTTTTGTCATTTTATCACCTTATTTTGTATTTTGTTTTATTTTTATATTATCTTTTGTCCAGGTTCCTGGTCTTATATATATATTTAAGCCAAATACCCAGGCTTGTTCTTGTGGTGTTCTTACGTATACAATTGATTCAGAATCAATATTTTTAAATATATAATTACATTTTAAGTTTTCTTCAATTGGATTAATTTCAAGATTACTTATATCTATTTGTTTAAGATTTTCATCGTTTCGAAATAGGCCTTCCATATTGTTTACGTTTGATGTGTCAAATGTACTTAAATCGATTTTCTCTAATTTTTTGTTATTTGAGAACATATAGGCCATATTTTTAACATACTTTGTATTTATATTTGCAAACTTTATACTTTTTAGGTTTTCAAAGTTATCAAACATATATGATGAATCTTCTGGTAAGTAAATCATATAATCTGATACTATTTTCAATTTATTTTCTTCTAATTTAGCATATACTTTTGTTACACTACTTGATAAATTATAGCACTCATTACATACAGGATTTTCTTCGTATGCAAATTCTACTTCTTCAATATTTGCTTTATCTTGCCAAAATAAATCATTTTCTGATGCTTTATTTAACATTGTTCCTTGTAAATCATTTCTTTTAATGTTTAGATCAATTGCTTGATTAATATCATTTCCATTATTTTTATAATATACTATAATGTTTTCTTTTGTTTTTTCATTATATATTTTATATATATGATATATTCTTTTGGTTAAATTACTGTCTTCATATATTTCAACTTGTTCTGGTAATCCAAATTCAATCAAATATATTCCGTTACTATTTATATTTAATTTTAGATTTATTTTTCCTGTACTGTTTTTTTTGATATTTATATTTTTGTTTCCGGAATAAGATGTACTATTTTTAGTTACGTATGCGTTTATTGTATTATCAAAAAATTTTACTTTTAAACCAAATACTATTCCTATTGTTGATAATATTGTTCCTACTATAATTATTGCATTTATGCCCTTCTTCATTCTATCACCTATAATAATTATATAATTTTTTTTCATTAATGTAAAGAAAAGATAGTATTAAAATTCAAATACTATTTTCTTGTTTTCATCTAACTTTAGATATGCATCAAATGGTTTTCCTTGTTTTGATGTAAATCCTATTATTTTATTTGTTTTTCCGTTTTGTAATAGGGTTTTAGCATTTTCTAATGATATTATTTTTTTACATATTGTTCCGCTTATTTTAAAGGAACATTTTTCAAAATTTTTACATCCAAAACCGTATCTATTTTTGATAACTTCGTTTCCACATAATGGGCATCGTCCTACTACATCACCATAGAAACCATTATCTTCTATATTGTTTTTATAGTCAAATACTTCCTTTATTTCTTGACAGGCTAATTTTACCGCATCATTTATTTGATATTCTTCGTGGTAGACTTTTTTTAATGCTTTTCCTAATTCACTTGTTTTATATTTGTCCATTGATATATTCATTGTTTTTAGTGATTCTATTAAATATTCTCCTTTTGGTAATATATAATAGGTATCTTTTTTGAGTTCAATATATTCGGACTTTTTAGCATTATCGATTATTCCGGTTCTTGTTGCTTCAGTTCCTAGTTCTAAGCCTTCAAATATTGCTTTATAGTCTTCAGAATCATCATCAGCGTTTGCTTTTTCATCTTTAAATGGATTTTTTAAATAGTTATTTAGTGTTTCAATTGTATAGTGTTTAGGTGCACTTGTTTCTTTTTCAACTTCTTTAAAATTGATATTTACTTTATCACCGATATTTAGATTTGGTAAAATCTTATCTTTTACCATATAATCATCATACTTTGTCCAGCCTTTTTCTAGGATTACTGATCCTTTTAGGGAAAATGTTTCTTTTCCGCCTAAATCTACTACAATTTCACATTTATTAATAATTGCTTCTTCACTACAGAATACAGCTATAAATCTTTTAAATACTGTTAAATATACTATTAGGTCATCATCTTTTAAGACGCCTTTTTTTGGTATTTTATATGTTGGAGTTAGGGCTGAGTGCGATTCAATTTTTGAGTCATCAAAGATTGTTTTTTTATTTTTGAATTCTACTGGATAGCCCATTTTATTTATATTATTTACTATTTGTTTAAATTTATCCATTTCAGCGGTTGCTAGATATTCACTATTGGTACGGGGATATGTTAGATAGCCTTCTTCATATAGTTTTTGAACAATGCTTAGGCTTTTATCCATTGACATTTTATATTTTTTTCCCAAAACATTTTGTAGTTTTGATAGTGAATATAGTTTACCTGGTGAAAGGGTATCTTTTTTTTGTTTTTTGTCTTTTACAATTGCTTCTAAACTATTATATTCTTTACATAGCTGAATGGCTTTTTCTTTATCTTTTTTATCAAATTTTTGTTTACTGTTTAGTTCAACTATTTCACCATTAGTTTCTTCTTTACTTGTTATACCATAATAGATGTCTGGTACAAAGTTTTTTATTGCTATATCTCTATCATAGATTGCTTTTACAATTGGTACAATTACTCTACCAACTCTTAATAGGGTTCCGGTTTTTAAGGTCGCGAATCTTGTTAAATTAACACCATAAAGCCAATCAATATATGTTCTTGCGAAGCCTTCATTTGCTAGATTATTATAATAGGTTTCTTCTTTCATTTCGTTTAAGGCCTTTTTTACGGTTTCGGGTGTTTGATCGGGAAGCCATAGACGGTAGAATGGCTTTTTATTTTCTAAGGCATTACTTACACATAGTCTTATTATTATTTCGCCTTCTCTATCGGCATCGCCTGCGTTTACAATTTTTTCGACATCTGGTCTATTACATAGTGTTTTTATTAAATTAAATTGTTTAGTTATGCCGTTATCGTCATTTTTTAGTTTAAATTTAAATTTTTCAGGGAAACAGGGTATATTTGACAAGCGCCACTTAGGGTTTTTATCTTCTAAATAGTCTTCTATGTCACATAGAGAAAAAAGATGGCCATATGCCCAGGATACAATATAACCGCATCCTTCAAAATAGCCGTTTTGTTTTTTCATTTCACCGATTCCGGCTACTATATTTCTTGCTAGACTTGGTTTTTCAGCGATTATTAGTATCATACTCTCTACTCCTTTCTTAACATTATAACATATTTTTTACAAAAAAGATAAAGTTTTCGCTTTATCTTCTACTTGTTATTAACCAGTTTACGACATCGGTTTCGAGTAATGCTTTATCAACTATACCGTGGCCATATCTTTGAAGTGTTGTCATTTGAGCATTTCCGCCGAATGATTTTATTTTGTTTATTAATTCTAAATCTGGCTCATATAATACTCTTGTATCAAGTGCGCCGTGGATTGCCCATATTGGGGTACTTGATAGTTTTTGTGCATAACTTGTTGGATATCTTCCACTAATTGGGGCGGCGGCTGAGAAAAAGTTCGGATAACGGGCGATGACGGCGTATGTTCCGATTCCGCCTAAACTATGACCTGATATAGATATTTTTCTTGTATCAATATTATATTTAACAACTATTTCATCGATTAGTTTTTTTAATTCAGTCATTGCTTGTTCATTTGACCAGCCATCACCTTTCATTTGTGGCATTAGTATTACTGCATTATATTTTTTTCCTTCTTTTGTATATCTTCCAAAGGCATAATTTTGTAATTTTGAGATATCGTTTCCTCTTTGTCCGCTTCCGTGTAAGAATACTAGTAAGGCATTTTTCTTTACTTTATAGTTATCTGGTGTATATATCCAGTATCCGGTTACTTTACCTTTTCTATTATCAACACTTGATGAGCTTCCTTTTGTGTTATTGTTACCACTATTCCCACCGGTTGATTCTTTCTTTTCTTCAATGAGATTACATTTTATTTTATTTTTATTTCCGGCATTATCAAATAGGTTTACATATACTTCTTTAGAGCTTGAATTATATGTATAATTACTTTGACTTGTTTGACTTGTTGAATAGCCATCTACAATATATTGGTAATTTTTCATTCCGCTTTGATTATCAATGGCGTTTACTTTAATTGTTGTTTTTGTTTTATCTGCATTTACAGTTGCTGTACAAGATCCGGTTGGTCCTTCTACATCAATATTTGTTATTTTAATTGAGTTTGTAAATTCTCTATTACTTTTATTGTATGCTTTAAAGACATATTCACGGTTTTCGGTTGCTTTAAATATTGTTTTAGTTGCATTAATGATGGTTCCATCTGGTAAGCGCAACTCTTTAAAGCCTTCACCTAATATTTCTACTAAAATATCAACACTTCTAGAATTATATTCTTTTGTTTGATTTGTTAATTTTATTGTTATATCACTTGCAACTAGAACTTTTCTTGTTAGTGTTTTAGTTATACCTGTTGAGTTTGTTATTGTGTAAGTAATATTATATGTTCCTGGTAAGTTAGTATTTACTTTTCCTTCTACTCTTACTTTGTTTATAATATTTCCATCTATTGTATCAAATACTCTATAGCCTGGTTCTGTGTAGGTTGCGCCGTTTTCTATTAACATTGGATTATCTCCTAATAGAGTAAAGGTTATAGTTCCTGTTTTTTTAGCTTGTACAATTACTTTTCTTGTTAAAGTTTTGGTTACTCCGCTTGTGTTTGTTACAGTATAGGTTATGGTATATGTTCCAACTCTATTAGTGTTTACATTTCCGCTTACATTTACTTTATTTGTAATATTGCCGTCAACTGAATCAATTGCCATATAACCTGGTTCAGTATAGTTTTTTCCTTCTTCAATTTTCATTTCTTCATAACCGTTTAGGGCGAATGATAGTATTCCTTCTTGTTTTTCGTATACTTTTACTACTCTACTTTGTGTTTTTTGGATACCTACACTGTTGGTTACGGTATATTTTATTATATAAACGCCTTTTTTATTTGTGTCTACTTGACCTTCTATTATTACTTTGTCAGTTATATCACCTTCTTCATCATCGGTTGCTTTATAGCCTGGTTCTTTATATGGTGTACCTAATAATAAATCAATATTGGTATTTCCTAATAGTTCTAGTTTTAGGCTATCTGGTAATATATCGTGAACGCGTACTATTCTTGTTGCGGTTTTTATTTCATCGTCTGATCCTTTGAAGGAATAGATTACTTGGTATTCTCCAGGAACGTTTGTATTTATATTACTTGTTACTTCAACTTTATCAGTTACTTCACCATTTACATAGTCAACAGCAACATAGCCTGGTTCGACATATTTACTTCCTAGTCCTAGATTTATTATTTTGTTTCCCATTAATTCAATATAGGCGCCTTCATTAGCGATTACGACATAGGTTCTTTCTAGTCTTAGTTCGGTTCCGTTTGTATTTAATTTATAGGTTACATCATAAATTCCGGTTTTACTTGTATCGACATTTCCTATTTTGATTACTTTAGATGATATATCTTTTCCATATTCATCAGTTGCTGTTACGCCCTCATCGGTTATTTCATCATATTCGTAAATGGTTACGACTTTTGATCCGTTTAGTTTAAATACTATGTCTTGTTTATTATCTTTAGCTGGTTTAAATGAGAGCAATTTACTTGCTACAAATAAAACTATTATAAAGAATATTGCTAGCGCGAGATATTTTGTCCATCCTTTTAGATGGAGATTGTCTGCAATTATATTAAATTTTTCTTTCATTTTATCACTTACCTTTATATTAATTTTATCATAATTGTTTGGTGTATACAATAAAAACTTTGTTTTTTGAACAAAGTTTTATAGTAAGTTTTTAAGGAATTGTCCAGTATAACTTTCTTTTACTTTTGCGACATTTTCTGGTGTTCCTTCGGCTACGATTGTTCCACCTTTATCGCCGCCTTCTGGACCTAAATCTATTATATGATCTGCTACTTTGATTACATCCAAATTATGTTCAATTACAATTACAGTATCACCGTTATCAACAATTCTATTTAGTATTACTAATAGTTTTTTGATATCTTCTTGATGTAGTCCAGTTGTTGGTTCATCTAGGATAAACAAACTTTTTCCGGTTGGTTTTTTTTGTAATTCTTTTGCTAATTTAACTCTTCCAGCTTCGCCTCCTGATAGGGTTGGTGCGCTTTGA
The DNA here is from genome assembly GCA_000433875.1 of Firmicutes bacterium CAG:884. Classification (GTDB taxonomy): domain Bacteria; phylum Bacillota_I; class Bacilli_A; order RF39; family UBA660; genus CAG-884. The sequence continues at coordinate 12,796 of HF993343.1, read as the reverse complement.
CCTAGTTTTACATATGATAGTCCAACATCCATTAACATTTGCAACTTATTTCTTACTTTTGGGATATTTTCGAAGAATTCTAGTGCTTCTTCAACACGCATTTCTAGGACATCATAGATTGATTTTCCTTTATATTTTATTTCTAGAGTTTCTCTATTATATCTTGTTCCGCCACATACTTCACAAGGCACATATACATCTGGTAAAAAGTGCATTTCGATTTTCTTAACGCCATCTCCCCAACAGGCTTCACATCTTCCGCCTTTTACGTTGAATGAGAATCTTCCTTTATCATAACCTCTTATTTTGGCTTCTTTTGTTTCTGTGAACACATCTCTTATATCATCAAATACTCCTGTATAGGTTGCTGGGTTACTTCTTGGGGTTCTTCCGATTGGTGCTTGCGATATATCTATTACTTTATCGATATTTTCTAGTCCTTTGATAGTTTTATATTTGCCTGGTTTTATTTTAGATTTATATAAATTGCTATAAACTGCTTTATATAGTATTTCATTTATTAGGGAACTTTTGCCAGATCCGGATACACCTGTTATACATATGAACTTACCTAGTGGAAATTTTACGTTTATATTTTTCAAATTATTTTCACTTGCGCCTTTTATTTCTAGATATAATCCGTTTCCTTTTCTTCTTTTTTCTGGTACTTCTATTTTTCTTCTTCCTGATAAATAGGCTCCAGTTATGCTATTTTCATTTTGCATTACTTCTTTTGGCGTCCCTTTAGCGACTACATTTCCACCGTGAATTCCGGCTCCTGGTCCGATATCTACAAGATAATCGCAGGCCAACATTGTATCAGTATCGTGTTCTACTACGATTAGAGTATTGCCTAGGTCACGCATTTCAAGCATACTGTTTATTAGTCTTTGGTTATCACGCTGATGAAGACCGATTGATGGTTCATCTAGGACATATAATACGCCTGTTAGTCTTGATCCTATTTGGGTTGCTAGACGAATTCTTTGGGCTTCGCCTCCTGATAGTGTATAGGCACTTCGTGCTAGAGTTAAGTAGTCTAGTCCGACATTTACAAGGAATGTTAATCTTGATAGAATTTCTTTTATTAAAAGGCGAGCAATTTCTTCTTTTTCTTTACTTAATTTTAGATTTTCTAAGAATGTTTTTAGTTCATCTATACTTAACAATGTTAACTCATAAATATTTTTTTTATTTATTTTTACGGATAATACGGATTCATCTAGTCTTGCTCCGTGACATTTTGGACATTCTAATTCAGTCATAAATTGTTCAATCCAGTTTCTTATCCAATCGCTTTTTGTTTCAATATATCTTCTTTCTAGGTTTGTTATTATGCCTTCATATTTTTCTTTGGCATATCTAACGTTTCCGTTTTTAGCAACATATTTTACTTCAATTTCATCTTTTGATCCATAAAATATTATGTCTAATTCACTCTTTTTTAAATCTTTTAATTTTTTTGATAGGTCTATATTATATTTTTTTGCGCAGGCTTCTAGTTGGGTAAAGAATATGTTTGAATCCTCGCTATTAAGGGGGATAATCGCGCCTTCATAAATGCTTAAGTTATAGTCAGATATGATTAGATCGGGATCTATTTTTTGTTTGATTCCTAAGCCTTTACATTCTGGGCAAGATCCATATGGTGCATTAAAGCTGAACATACGTGGCTCAAGTTCGGGTAAACTAAAGTCACAGTCTGGACAAGCATAGGCTTCGCTCATTACAATCATATCGTGGCCAACATAGTCTATGCATACTTTTCCTTTGCTTAGTTTACTTGCATTTTCAATTGCTTCATATAGTCTTCCTCTGATTCCGTCTTTGATAATTAGTCTATCTATTACTACAAAAATGTTGTGTTTTTTATTTTTGTCTAATTCAAATTGTTCACTTAAGTCATAGTCTTCATCATCGACTACAACTCTTACATAGCCATCTTTTCTTAGTTTATCAAATAGGTCTGCTTGCGTTCCTTTTTCGCCATAGACAACCGGGCTTAATACACGGATTTTGCTGTTTTCTTCTAGGTTCATTATTTGATTTGTCATTTCTTCAATGCTTTGACTTGTTATTGGTCTATTATGAACAGGACAATATGGAACTCCGACTCTAGCATATAATAGTCTTAAATAATCATATATTTCTGTTACTGTTCCAACTGTACTTCTTGGGTTTTTATTTGTTGTTTTTTGGTCAATTGCAATTGCTGGACTTAATCCTTCAATACTATCAACGTCTGGTTTTTCAGATCCTCCTAAAAATTGTCTAGCGTATGCGCTTAAGGATTCGATGTATCTTCTTTCTCCTTCTGCATATATTGTATCAAATGCTAAACTACTTTTGCCTGATCCTGATACACCTGTCATTACTATAAACTTATTTTTTGGTAATTCAAGGTCAATATTTTTTAGATTATTTTCTCTTGCTCCTTTAATAATTATTTTTTCCATTTTTTCACCTGACTTCTTTAGTATTATACCAAATTTTTGAGAGTTTTGAACAAAAAAGTTAAAAAAAAGAAAATCATATTTGATTTCCTTTTACGACATTACTATTTGATGCTTTGGTTGCAATCATAGAATCCACTAATGAACTTGTTGCAGATGTATAATTGACTGTTATTTTGGCATTAGGATCAGTTGCAGTATTAGAAAACATTTGAGCATAATTTGTTATACCTGCATTCATTATATTTATTTTTCATATAATACCTTCTTTCTATAGTTATAATTTACACTATAAAAAGGACCGGTATCTATATAATTAATCGCTCCTATAAAGTTATTAACAAAATATTTATTTTTATATTTTTTTAGTAATACTAGTATGTATTAGGTCAAACATTTTATCAATATTCTTTCTATTTTTTATTATTTTATCAACAATTTTGTTGATATTTTTATAATTCAATTATGCAACAATTTATTTTTTATTACAATACTAAAAGATAAGTATTTTCATTTACCCTTTAACTCAAGATTTTAATTTTTATATTCTAAAACTTCACAATTGCCAATTTTATAAATCGAATAATTACCATCAATTGGTTCACCTTCATAATGACATCTAATATATATTGAAACACCAGCGTGAGTTACAATTAAAACATTTTTTCCTTTATATTTTATATCTATTTCTTTAAGAAAATCTTCTATTCTATTTCTAAAATCTATAATGGATTCTATATTATATTTTTGTTCATTTGGATTATTAAAATCTATAATATCATTTATTTCGGATTTTAATTTACCTTCTAACTTTCCATTACTTCTTTCAATAATTCTTTCATCTAATATCAATTTTTTTCTAGTAATACATCTTGCTGTTTGTTTAGCTCTTACCAAAGGGCTACAAATAACTGCATCGAGTTTTATGTTTTTAAACTTTTCTTTTAATTTCTTAGCATCATTCAGTCCTTTTTTATTTAATGGAATATCTATTCTTCCTGCATATCTTCCTTCAATATTCCAATCAGTTTGACCGTGTCTAACAATATATATCATTTTCATTTCTCCTTATAATTTAATAATTTAAAAGTAGCATCTTCTAATATTATATCATTAATTTTACCATATTTATTACAATACTAAAAGATAAGTATTTCTACTTATCTCTTAATTCTACATTAAACTTTTCTATTACCTTATCAATTATATTTCTAAATACAGCATTAACTTCTTCATCATTTAATGTTCTTGTATCATCTTTAAATGTTAAAGTATAAGCAATTGATTTTTCATTTTCTTTAACATTTTCACCAGTATATACATCAAATACATCAATACTTGAAAGTAATCTTCCACCGGCTTTTTTAATAGTCTCTAATATTTCACCTGATGTTAATGATTTAGGAACTATAAATGCTACATCCTTTATAATCTCTGGATATTTTGAACTTTCCTTATATTTTAAAGGTTTTACTTCTTTATTTAATTTTGTTAATGAAAGTTCACATACATATACCTCATCTTTTAAAAGTGTAGGATGAACTCTACCAATTATACCTAATTTTTGTCTATCAACTAATATAGATGCTGATATTCCTGTGTGCAAATGATTTATTAAATCTTTTTCAAATGTATATCTATTTTTAAATCCTAAATAATTTAATATATTTTCAACTATTCCTTTAATTAAATAGAAATCTACTTTAATTTTACTATTCATCCAATCATTTGTAATATAATTACCTTTCATCAAGATTGATAATTTAACATCTTCATTATAATTTTTATCATATGTTTTTGATATTTCATAAATTAAAATATCATTTACTTTTCTTGCTTTATTATATTCATAAATATTAATTAATGACGGAATTAAAGTTGTTCTAACAATACTTTTATCAGTACTCATTGGATTTGGTAATACAGCATTTTCTTTGTTGTCATAATTAAATAGATTTGCCATTTCTGGTGATACTAATGTATATGTTTTTACTTCATTTAAATTAAGGCCTCTTAAATGTTTACTTACATCTTTTCTTAATTTTAAATCTCCTTTATATTCACCCTTCTTGGTTTCTAGTTTTGGTAATGTTCCAACTAAATTATGGTATCCATATAAACGACCTATTTCTTCTGCTATATCATTTACATTTGCTTCAATATCTAATCTTCTATTTGGTATTGTTACTGTAAATGTGTCATTTTCTAAATTATAATTAAATCCTAATCTGTCAAATTCTTTTTCCATATTTTCATTTGATATATTTATACCTAACATTTTATTTACATCATTTGTTTTAAACTTTACTACTTTTGGTGTTTTATCAATATTATCATATTTTACAGTTCCAGTTAATACTTTGGCATCGGCATATTTTTCTAGCAAATGACAAGCTCTTTCAATTGCATCATTTGTATATTCATAATTTAATCCTTTTCCATATCTAATTGATGCTTCGCTTTTTAGGTTTAAATTAGATGATGTATATCTTATACTTACGCCATCAAATATAGCACTTTCAATTAAGATATTTTTTGTATTTGTATCAATATCAGTATTTAATCCACCCATTACACCAGCGATTGCGACTGGTTTTGTTCCATCTGTTATAACTATATCTTTGTTTGATAGAATTCTTTCTTTTTCATCTAGGGTTACTATTTTTTCTTCATCGCAAGCATCTCTTACAACTATTTTATTTCCTAATTTATCTTTATCAAAGAAATGAAGTGGTTGTCCATATTCTAACATTACAAAGTTAGAAATATCTACTACGTTATTTATTGGTCGCATCCCCGCATCTATTATTCTTTTTTTGATAAAGTCTGGTGATTCTTTTATGGTTACATCTTTTACCATTTTAGCAAGATAGTATGGACATTTATTTGTTTCAACTTTTAAATCAAAATAGTTTTCAATCTTATCCTCTATTGGGTTTGTTTCCAAACTTGGTAATTTTACTTTCTTATTAAGAATAGCACCTACTTCATAGGCAAAACCAATATGATAGAAGCAGTCATTATTTCTATGTTTATGAATGTCTAGTTCATAAAGAGTTGAGTCTAGATTTAATACTTTTAGAGGATCTTCACCTACTTTTGCATTTGAATCTAGTTCACATATTCCTTTGTTATATGTTTCTTCTGTTTTTTCTTCAAGGCCTAATTCATATAAAGCGCATAGCATTCCACAGGATTCTACTCCTCTTATAACGCCTTTTTTGATTTCAAAGTTACCTGGTAATATAGCACCTTCAAGTGCTACAATTACTTTTAGTCCTTTTCTTACATTGGGCGCGCCACATACTATTTGTAATACTTTATCGCCAACATTTACTTTACATATATGAAGATGATCACTATTGGGATGATTTTCACATTCAATTACTTCACCTACTGTTAGGTTATCGATATGGTTTGTTATAACTTTTTCAACATTTACGCCAGCTTTAGTTATTTGGACTGCTAGTTCTTTTGGATCAATATTTTCTATGTCAACATAATCATTTAACCATTCTAAACTAATCATTATTTTTCCCTCCTATTAAAAGTTTCAAGTTCTCTTAAATCAGTATTATAGAATACTCTTATATCATTTATGCCATATTTTAACATTGCTAAGCGTTCAGCTCCAAAGCCAAAGGCAAAGCCTGTCCATTTTTCTGGATCATAACCACAATTTCTTAAGACATTTGGATGAACTATTCCTGCTCCTGATACTGTTATCCAGCCTGTATTTTTACATAGTTGACAGCCTTTTCCGTGACATGCAAAACAGCTTATATCCATTTCTACTGATGGTTCTGTGAATTGATAATAACTTGGTCTAAATCTTGTTACACAGTCTTCACCAAATAGTTTTTTTGCAATTATATCAAATGTTCCTTTTAGATCACACAAACTTACATCTTTATCAACTAGTAATCCTTCAATTTGCATAAATTGATGAGAGTGTGTGGCATCATCGTCATCTCTTCTATATGTTTTTCCTGGGCAAATTACTCTTATTGGTTTTTCGCCTTTTCCTTCTAACATTACTCTTGCTTGAACTGGTGATGTTTGACTTCTTAAAAGGATTTTTTCATCTTCTAAATAGAATGTATCTTGAGCATCTCTTGCTGGATGTCCTTTTGGTATATTTAGCATTTCAAAGTTAAAATGGTCTTCTTCTATTTCTGGTCCGTCTACAACATCATATCCCATTGACATCATTAATTCTTCTACTTCTTCAACAACTTTTTCAAGAATATTTGGACTTCCTGTTTTTATTTTTGTTGCTGGTAAGGTAATATCAATTGCATCTTTTTCTAGTTTTTCGTTTAGTTCTTTTTCATTTAGTTCTTTTAATTTTGTTTCATATATTTCATTGAAACTATTTCTAACATCATTAACTTCCATTCCGAATGTTTTTCTTTCTTCAGGATTTAAGTCTTTCATTTTAGACATCAATTCTGTTATTATTCCTTTTTTTCCTTGATATGATACTTTTAAATCATTTAGTTCTTTAATGTTTTCTGCTTTGTTTAATTCTTCCAACATTTTTGTTTTTATTTCGTTTAAGTTCATAATTTTCCTCCTATAAATTAAAAAGAGCCTTATAGTTATGGGGCGAATATAATCCGTGGTACCACCCATATTCCTAAAAAGGCTCTTTATGATTAACGCTCATTTTAACGGTTAAAGCTCATATATTGAAATTCATTATTTTACCTTTCTCAATAGTTCTCAGTTAACAGCTATTGTTCCTGTAAGAGTCTTAAAATAACTACTTAGATATACTCCTTGCTTTCTTGATTATGATTTTATCACATTTTTCCATCTATTTCAAGTTGTTTTATCACATTTTTCCGGCTTTTTTATGCTGTTTTATCACATTTTTCCAATTATATCATTTTATCAATATTTTTAGGGACTTCATCATTTACAACTGCTTTTATTATTTTATTTTCTCTTTCTTTGCTTATTTCTCTTCCTGTCATATTACCTAATGTTTGAATTATTTCCCTTAATGTATTTTCATTTTTTAAATCTGTTTCTTGTAATTTCTTTGCCAAATCAATAATTGTTCCTTTATCTACATTTGTTTTCTTTTCAACCCTTCTAAAAAAATTGTCTGAAAAATTCATTTAAACACCCTCCTACAAGTAGTATATGATTTTCTTAGTTTATCGTACCAAAAAAGGATGTTTAGACATCCTCTTCTCCTTTATTCTTAAATTGTAATACTATTGGTGTTCCGCTAAAATCAAATGTTTCTCTTATTTTATTTTCCAAATATCTTGGATATGAGAAATGTATTAATCCTTTATTGTTTACGGAAATATTAAATGTTGGTGGTGCGGATGATACTTGTTTTGTAAAGTAAATCTTAAGTCTTTTACCTTTATATGAAGGTGGTAAGTTAAGTAAGTATGCATCCATAATGCAATCATTGATTGCCGATGTTTTAATTTCTTTATGTGTATTTTCATAACATTTAATTACTTCAGGCATTAGTGTTCCAATTCTTTTTTTAGTTTTTGCTGATAGGAATACTATAGGTGCATATGGCATAAATTGGAAATTATTTCGAATATTTTCTTTGAATTTTTTCATTTCTTCATCTTTATTTTCAATAACATCCCATTTATTAACTACTATAACAACAGGTTTTCCGGCTTCTAAAGCATATCCTGCTATATGTTTATCATGTTCAATTATTCCTTCTTTAGCATCTAATACAAGAACACAAACATCTGATCTATCAATTGCTTTTAAGGCTCTTAATAAACTATAGTGTTCAACATTTTCGTATATTTTTCCTCTTTTGCGCATTCCAGCTGTATCAATTACAGTAAAGTCTTCATCATTATATTTAAATGGTGTATCGATTGCATCTCTTGTTGTTCCAGCTACTGGTGATACTACTACTCTTTCTTCATTTAATAAAGCGTTTGTTAAACTACTTTTTCCAACATTTGGTCGTCCTATTATAGAAAATTTAATTCCTTTTTCTTCTTCATATTCAGTTTCATTAAAATCTTCTACAATTTTATCTAGTAAATCACTTATGCCATCTTTGGCTTCAGCACTTATATATATATAGTCTTCAAATCCTAATTCATAAAAGTCATATTTATGGTTTTCAGATTCTTTGCTATCACATTTATTAACTGCTACAATTACTTTTTTTCCTGATTTTAATAACATATCTCTTACAGCATAATCATTTGCTGTTAATGTTTCTTTAGCATCTACAACAAATACAACAACATCAGCTTCATCGATTGCAAGATCAACTTGTCCTTTTATTTCTCTTCTGAAAGAGTCTGTTCCTAGATCAATTCCTCCGGTATCGATTAGATGAAAACAATAATTGTTATAATTAACTAATCCATATATTCTATCTCTTGTTATACCTGGTATGTCTTCAATTATTGCTTGTTTTCTACCTACTAATCTATTAAATAGTGTTGATTTTCCTACATTTGGTCTTCCAACAAGTGCGACTACATTTTTTCTCATACTACTATTCCTCCATTTACTTTGTTTTTTGTTTTTTTTATTTTTTTTACAATACTTCCATATATTATTTTTGAATATTCTAATAAGCGTCCTATTTTTATGAAATCATTTTCTTTTATTTGCATATAGTAATTATTTTTATATTTATAAATATCTTTTTTGATGTCTATATCTGCATTTTCTTCAATTTTTAATAAAAAACTTTTTTCTTTTGATAGGGATATATTCATATCAAATGTTGTAAAATAACTATCGTTTTCATTTGTTAGTTCTAGGATTGTGCCTAAGATTTCATCTTCATACAAAACGATATTGTCATAAAGTTTGATATCAAGGCCTAATGCTTTTGATTTTAATAAAACATTACTTATTTCTTCAAGATTAATCTTTTTATTTATATATATTATTAGTTTATCATCAAAATTTTCTATATGCATAATATCACCTAAAATATATTATGTTTTATGATATTATTCGTTCTATTTTTTCGTAAACTTCGTCTCTTCCTTGTTTTGTTACGTTTGAAAACATAAGGAAATCATCACCTACTACTAAATCTAGATTATTTAATATTACACTTCTTTGTTTTTGCTGGTGAGTGATTGCGACTTTATCTACTTTAGTTGCTACTATTGTTACGGGAACTTTATAATATTTTAAGAACTTATACATTTGCATATCATCATTGCTTGGTTTATTTCTAAAGTCAACTAACATAAATACGTGTTTTAAGTTTTTACGGTTTATTAGATAGTCTTCCATCATTAATCCAAACTTTTTTTGTTCTCTTTTTGATAGGGTTGCATAACCATATCCTGGAGCATCAACTAAATAAAATTCTTCATTCACTAGGTAGAAGTTTATGGTTTGAGTTTTACCTGGAGTTGAAGAAGTTCTAGCATAATTTTTCCTATTTATTAGTGTATTTATAAAACTGCTTTTTCCGACATTGGATCTTCCGACAAGTAAAAATTCAGGTAATTCATCACCTGGGTATTGACTTCTTCTTACTGCACTTATTTTTAGTTCAACATTTTTTATTTTCATAAGTCACCTCTTTGACTAGGATAATTATAACACATTTAGTATAAAAAAATCAAGGAATAATAAAAAGTGTAGTTTCCTACACTTATATCCATACACCAAATGCGATTGCGATCATTGCAAATATTAGACCTACTACCCAAAATGATTTTACGATGTCATTTTCTTGCCATCCTAATTTTTCAAAGTGATGGTGTAGTGGTGTCATTAAGAATACTCTTTTCCCAGTTAGTTTTACGGATGCTATTTGAATAATACAAGATAGTGTTTCAATTACGAATACTCCTGCTACTAAAATTAGAGTTAATTCACGGCCTGTTAGGATTGCAACTGCTCCTAATGCTCCACCAAGTGCAAGTGATCCAGTATCACCCATAAATACTTTTGCTGGATATGTATTAAACATTAGGAATCCCATAAGTGATCCTATTAGGATAAAACAGAATATTGCCATATCTTCATAGCCTACAATCCATTTTGAGTTCCAAGCTATTAATGCAAAGCATAAGAATGCTATAATTGATAGTCCGCCTGCTAGTCCGTCTAGACCATCTGTTAGATTTACTGCATTACTGCTTGCTACCATTATAAACATTATAAAGAATATGTAAAATGGTCCAAAGTTAATGTCAATATTTAAGCCAAAGGCATTTACTTCAAGTAATGGTTGGTGTCCACTTTTCATATAGATTATATAAAAGCCTAACGCTATAAAGAGTTGACCTAATAATTTTTGAGTTTCGGTTAATCCTTTATTGTCTTTTTTTACGACTATTAAATAATCATCAATAAATCCTAAGATTCCGTATGCAACAAAGACATACATTAATATAAAGAGATTTTCAGAAAATTCGATTTTTTTTATTATTAATAATATTATAACGGTTACTATTGTTGTTATGATAAATATTAGTCCTCCCATTGTTGGTATACCGTTTTTTTTCTTATGTTGTTCTTTTAAATATATACTAACTGATTGACCTATGTGAAACTTTCTTAATAGTGGTATTAATATTAGTCCTAGGATTATTGCTAGAATAAATCCAATCATCATTGCCATTGTTGCTTTCGCTAGTATTAACATATAATCATCTCCTATTTAATTATATATTGTTTTATATTTGATTGCAAGAAAAAAATTAGGAAACTAGTTATTTCCTAATAATTAGAATAATTCAAATATTTTATCTAAGTCATCTATTACTTTAAACTCACTTTGTTTTGGAGTTGTTGAAAACTTGATTCCGATTCCATCTTCACTGCGCCACTCGACTAAATTACCTGTGTAGTCATCTACTAAGATAGCATTTTTTGTGTGAACCATTTTGGTTTTTGATATGGCTTTTGGTACAGGTATTACAGTTATATCATCATAAAATTTTCTTATAAACCTTACTTTTTCCACTGCTTCTTCTAATGAGTTTACGTGTGTTAGAATTGCAACATTAAACTTTGATGAATCGTTTAGTTTTTTTACTTTTTCAATTGCACCATTTATTTCCTTTGTTTCTTTCAATAGTCTTTTCCAGTCTATGTTTTCATAAAACTTTTTTACTTCTTCATTATTTTTTCTATCAATATTTTCTTCATCCATCATTTCATATGTTTTATTGATAGTATCCATTATTACGCCGTCAAAATCAATATATAAGTTTTTCATTAGTCCACCTTCTTTTTATGTATTATACCATAATAATATTAAAAGGAAAGAAAATTATGCTTTTTTATTTTACTTCAGGCATTTTTTTATCAAAAGATACAATATTATATTGTTCAATGCCTTGATTTATACATAGTTCTCTATATTTATCATCCCAAGATAGTCTATAGGCATCTTTTATATTTAGGTCTAGTTTTTTAGTCCATTTTATGACTGTTTCTTCTCTATTATTTTTACTTTCTATTTCAAGTGCCAAACCAAATGGGTATTCATCTAAAGCAATTTCGATTTCTTCATTTTCAAAAATATTTCTATATCTTTCATAGCTTTCTATCAATTTAAAATGCATAACTTGCTCAACTATATAAATAAATTTTTCATAATTGTCTATGTATACTTCTTTTTCTTCTTCACAATTAACCTTCCCTTTAGTTGTATCTTTTAATCTTCGTTTCCAACTTAATTTTGATATTGTTTCATTTTCATTTTTAGAGATTCTTATTCTAAATCTTCCGTCTATTTCTTTATTGTAGAAACTATATTCTTTACATATATGGTCATATTGAATTGTTTTTTCATATGTTCTTGGTTTTTGTTTTAGTTCTTTAATTGATTTGAGTTTTGAAATTATATTTTCAAGTTCGTTTGAATTATAATAAAATCTTACTTCGTATTCCATACTTTTATCTCCTGGTTATATTTTATAATTTTTATTATTAATAGTCAAATAAAAGTGCTTTTTGATATGAACCCCGTTTCTTGGACAAAATAGAAACGAGGTTTTTTATATGTCTAAATTAACTTACAAAGATAAAATAAATATTTATAATAAGAGAAAAAAAGGAATTGGTGTTGTAGAACTTTCTAAAATTTATAAAGTCAATAGAAGTTATATTTATTATTTAGAAAATATTATTGATAAACATGGTAAAAAAATTATTAATAATAGTAATAATAAAAAATATTCTATAAATGATAAAGAAAGAATAGTAAATAGAGTTTTGCTTGATGGTGAATCGATAACTTCAGTAGCAATTGACGAAGGATTATCAAATTTTGGAATGTTGTCAACATGGATAAAAAATTATAAAGAAAATTGTTGTAGTGTTACAATTGATGTGACACCATTTGTATA
>HF993342.1:29398-70635 GCA_000433875.1 Firmicutes bacterium CAG:884 | reverse complement strand
ATTTCTCTTTTTCATAACTTTTTTTCTTTAGATTTTACAAAAGTATAAAAATTTAACTTTTTCATACTTTACACTTTTAATGTAAAGTATTGCGCTTATCAGTTATAATTCTTTTTAAAACAAAAAAACTAGAAAAATCTAGTTTATTCGTCAATTCTTTCAAATAATAATTTTAAATCATTTATTTTGATATTACCACTTATTACTTCTTCTTTCCAAGCAAATGGTTTTAAAGATAACATATCTTTTATCTTTTCACTTGTTGTTGGCATAAATGGATTAATCATATTGGCAATATTTGCAATCATGTATATGCATGTATAAGTGATATCATTAAATTTATTTATATCTTCTTTGACCGCAACCCAAGGAGTATTTTCATCATAATATTTATTACCTAAACCTATATAATCAAATACTTCTTCTAAAGCACTTTTTAATTCGGCTTCTTCAATTAAAGCACCAATCTTTTTATATTTTTCTTCAGTAATTTCTTTAATTTTTGGATCAATATTTCCTTCAGTTATTATGCCATCAAACTTTTTAGTTATAAATGAAAGGTTTCTATTTACAAAGTTACCAAGTACACCAACTAGGAATTTGTTATGGGCTTGAATTAAATCACTCTTTGTAAAGTTAACATCCTTTTTTTCAGGTCCGTTTGCAATCATATAATATCTTACTGTTTCAGCACCATATGTATCAACTAAATCATTAACTGTTAATAAGTTACCTTTTGATTTGGACATTTTTTCATCATTCATATTTATATATTCGCCCGATACAATGTATTCTGGTAAATTATAATTATTTTTCATTGACATAATTAGTGCTGGATAAATAACAGTATGGAAGGGAATATTGTCTTTTCCGTGAGCATAATAAGACTTTAAGTTTGGATCTTTAATGAACTTTTCAAAATCCATATTTCTATCTTCTAATACTTTCTTACAAGTTGATAAATAGCCCATTACTGCTTCAATCCATACATATATTCTTTTGTCTTCGAAGCCAGGAATTGGAACTTCTATTCCCCAAGTAAGTTCACGAGTTGCTGCCCTATCAATTAGGCCCATTTCTAAGAACTTTTTAGTTTCACCATAAGCATTTTTGCGCCATTTATTTTTATGTTCATCAACATATTTATTTATTTCATTTTGGAATGCTGATAATTTAAAGTATAAATGTTTATTTGGTTTAGTTATGGTTTCAGTTCCGCATATTTTACATTTTTTATTTAATACTTCTGTTGCTTCTAATGAGGCTAAGCAATTATCACATTGATCGCCTGATGCGTTTCCGCCACATTTTGGACAAGTTCCTACTATATCTCTATCGGCTAAGAAGATACTACATTTTGGACAAAAATCTTCATTTTGTTCTTTTTCATAGATATAACCATTATCATAGATTAGTTTAAATAGTTTTTGAACTTCTTCTTTGTGATAATTTTCAAATGTACATCCATAATAATCATATGAGAACTCTGCTTTTAAGAATGATTTTTTAAATTCTTCGTGATAATGTTCTGCTATTTCTCTTGGTTCTTTTCCTTCTTTTCTTGCTCTTTGTGTTATTGGAGTTCCGTGAGCGTCTGTTCCTGATACATATACTACATTGTCATTACATCCTCTATAATAACGAGCGATAATGTCTCCTGGAAGTAATGCTGATAGATGGCCTATGTGTAATAAATAATTGGCATATGGCCAAGCTCCTCCTATTAAAATATTTCTTTTCATTTGAATCACCTCTTAAATTATATAACTTTTTTTATTTTCTTACTAGTATTTTTTTTACTTCTTTATTAAAATCGGTTACTTTTTCATATTTTGATATAATATATTCTATATATAATAGTCTTAACATTACGTTAGATACTTCTTTATTTAATGGTATCATTGTTTCATTTACTGGCATTATATTTCGGGCATCTATTTGTTTAAAACCATCGAATTCTTTATATATTTTTATTTTTGTTCCTGGTTGCATTTTACTATTAATGCTACTTTCTTTTTTTAGTGCTTCTTCTTTTGAGATTGTTGCTGGATTAAGGAGTACGGTTGATGATAATGTATATTTTTTATTTAATTCAAATTCAGATACGTTTGCTTGAACTCTTGTTGATCCTTGAACGCATATTGATTTTTTAGGAAATCTTTCGTCAACATTATGGCTTCCTTTACTCCATATATTGCCAACTAAGGCATGATCTCCTATTATATTTGGTGTATAGAAATCATATGGGTTTACTATTTTTCCGTTTATTAAAGCGCGCAAAAGAATATTTAAGTCTTTAGATGATGCGAATATTCCGGCGTGGCCATAGTTTCCACCTAGCATTACGGCTTTGGCATCATTACATAGGCCTTTTTCAATATTAGCTGATCCAGTTATATTGTTTTTATAATATTCCGGAACGTGAGCAAAGGTTTCTTTACAGCCTAATTTACCTAGTATCAGAGTATTTAGCAATTCTTCATATGTTGTATTTGTTACTTTTTCTGCTATTTCTTTTAGAATCATACATCCGATATCATTATAATTATATAGGCATCTTGTTGCTTTTACGTTGTGGAGTGTGTCTAATGCTTCTAGTCTTGTTTCTGCTTCATCTATTCTTTTATGGGTTTTAAAGTTTAAAGAGAAATAGATTAATTCGTTTATTCTTATATCTCCTAAATTAGGGTAATTTACAATGTCTCTTACTTTGTCTACTGGACTTATTATTTTTAGTTCGAATAGTTTATAGATAATTAGCATTGTATATGTTTTAGTAATTGATGCCATATCAAATAGTGTGTTTTCTAAAATTGGTTTATCTTGGAGGTTTCTTCGTCCGCCATACAATTTTATGTCTATATTATTTGTTTTAAAATTAAATGTAAATCCTGGTGATGCTTCAATGTATTTAAGTAATTTTTCTTCATCATAGGATTTTGCTATCATTTCATCTACGTTTAAACTTCTAAATAATTTTCTTTTGAATGGTAGAAGTATTTGTTTGATTTCTTCCTTTTCTATATTACTACTTCCTTCTAATTCCTTTATAAATTCATCTATAGTTTTATTAAACATATTTTCTCCTTGACCTATACTATATCATATTTTTTTAAATATTTAAAGTATTTTCTTTTTATTTGATTTTTGCTATAATACTTTTTGGAGGTTAAATTATGTATATACTATTATTACCATATTTTTTATATACTTACTTGAAGATATTGCATGGTATGCATATGCTTCAGCAAAATTTTTACAATGAAGATAACAGGTACTTACACTGGATTTTAAAAAATTTGAATAAGAGTTTAATTACACCTGATTTATTTGGTTTATTTTTAATTATTCTTCCGATATTTAAAAATGATTTAATTATTTATATAGGTCTATTTATATTTTATTCTATTTTATTTATTTATAGGTATAATATTAAGAAAAAAGAACAGGTTAAAAAGCCGCTTGTTTATACTTTTAGAATAAAGAGATTAGTTTTTACTACTTTAATTCTTAATGGTATTATTTTATATTTATTGTATAGATTAAATAATAATTATGTTTTAGTTAGTGTTTTAGCTTTGCTTGCTGTTTTTGCTTATTATCAAACTTATATTGCTTATTTAATTAATTTACCTATTGAAAAAATTATATATAATCATTATAAGAGAGCTGCTCAGAGAAAATTAAGGGAATTAAATACTATTAATATTGGTATTACTGGTTCTTATGGCAAAACCAGTAGTAAAAATATTCTTCGGGATATTTTGAGTACTAAATATAGAACTTATGCTTCTCCTGGCAACTTAAATACGCCTTTGGGTTTAATGAGAACTGTTAATAATTATTTGGATAAATTTGAGGAAGTTTTTATTGCTGAAATTTCTATTTCGGCTCCAAAAACACATGATATTAAAAGGTCTTGTGATATTGTTAAGCCTAAATATGGTATTATTACAAATATTGGGCTAGCACATTTGGATTCTTTTAAAACACAGGAAAATATACAGAGAGCTAAGTTTGAATTAATCGAAAACTTACCTAGTAATGGTATTGGTGTTCTTAATGCTGATGATTTAAATCAGGTTAATTATAAAATTAAGAATACTTGCAAGATTATTTGGATTGGTATTGATAATAAGGACAAAGCTGATATTTATGCGGAAAATATAAAGTGTACTTATGAGGGTACGACATTTGATTGTGTTTTTAAGGATTGCAATAAGAAAATATCTCTTAAGACTGTACTTTTTGGGAAACCGAATATTTATAATATTTTAGCTTCTTTAGCGCTTGCTCGTGAATTAAAGATTTCATATGATGATATGGCAAAAGGTGTTGCAAATGTTAAGCCAATTGAGCATAGATTAGAAATGAAAAGATATCCGAATTATACGATTATTGATGATGCTTATAATTCTAATCCGGTTGGATCAAAGATGGCGGTTGATGTTCTTGGTTTAATGCCTGGTTTAAAGATTATCGTTACGCCGGGTATGATTGAACTAAGTGACAAGGAATACTCTCTTAATTATGAGTTTGGGAAACATATTAGTAATGTTGCTGATTATGTTATTCTTGTTGGAAAGAATCAGACAAAACCTATATATAATGGTTTGATTGATTCTAAATATGATAGTGATAAAATATTTGTTTTAAATGATGTTAAGGATGCTTTTCCTTTGATTGAAAGATTAAGAGATGATAAGACTTATGTTCTTTTAGAAAATGATTTACCGGATTTATTTAATGAAAAAAAATAGGATTCAAATTGAATCCTATTTTTAGTATGTTCAAACTTTTGTTAATTTTTTTATTTTCTATATTGTTTTTATAGTTTATTAATGGACATTTTGATTCTGTAAGCAAAATTGCGCTTGATGGTGATACATTTCTTTTGAAATCATTTTTTATTTTCCAATTAATTCCTTTTAAATCAACTACAACTTTATTTTTTATTGTATCAACGTAGAAGGCGTTTAGTTCATCATTATTTTTAGTATTTAAGTAGTGTTCTTTCAACTCATCATTAACTTTTTCTAGTTCATTATATGAATTAGAGACATATTCTATGTTTATGCTATCTGAAATATTAAATATTTCTTCATAATTAGTATACTCGATTGTATTTTGGTTTGGAATGTTTTTTTCAACTATTTGAATGATTACTTTTAATGAATCATCGCTTATATACATTCCACCATAATATTCTGGATAAACATCATTATTATGTCTTAAAATGAATCCTTCTATTTTACTTACAAGTTCTACTTGCTCCATATTTTTTTCAATTTCTTCTTGTGAATAACCATTGGCTGATACTTTGCTAGTTATCATAACAAAGGTTAGGAATGTTAGTCCTAAAAGTTTAAAAATTCTTTTTGTCATTTTCTCATCCTTCTTTGCCAATATTTGTACACTTTTATAGTTTGGCACTAATTATAAAAGTAATTATTCACCTCCCTCTTCCTTAATATTATATCCTGTCAAAAAATATCACTTAATTTAACAATTGCTTTTACATTTTGTACTCTCACTATTAATATATCATATATGGTTCTTTTTAGCAATCTATTTTTGGTGCGTTTTGATTAATTGTTTATTTATCTTATGAAACTCTTTAGATGCAATTAGTTCATATTTTTTATATAGTTCTTCAATCATTTTATTTGTTTTAGTATCTTCTTCTAATGCATATAAGGCATCCATTGAAAAATCGCCTTCATAATAAGTTTCATACAAATAGTTTCTTCGGTCATAGAATGATATTTCATATGCTAAAGAGTTATAAAATTCTCTTTTTATGTCATCTTCATTTATTTCAACTTCATTATTATTTTCATAATTTATATTTCTTAAACTTAAGTATTTTTTCATTTTTTCGTAAAATTCATAATGTAAATTGTTTTCGAAGCAAGCATCTATTTGATATTTTTTTAACATTTCTTTTACGATCTTTCTTGACTCATCTACTTTTACATAGTTTTGATGGGCAATTTCCATCATTTTTATTAACTCTTCATCAGTAAATCTTTTTATATATTTTAATATTAAATCATCTTTTTTCATATTTTAATACTTTACCTTTCTCATATATTTTATCGTTGTCAATGGATTTTATTCCTAATTTCATTATGTCATTTGAAATATCAGGATCGGTTATTTGGTAATTAATGTTTTCAATTGGATCTGGGCAATTTAGATCTAATTTGTATAGTTTTTTTGCTGTGGTATTGCTAAATTCACATAATATATATGTATCATTTTTTATAAATTGTACTTTACTTATATGCGGGTATTCTTTTTCAATAACACTTATTATTTTCATATTAGAATTAAATATGGCAAAGGCACGCGGAGCTTCAGCAACGAATGCGCCATCATTAAATATAAATCTTATTGGCCATTCTACTTCTTTTATTATTTGATTTTTTTTATTTATAAAGATATTATCATCAACTAAGGCTTTGTCATTTACAAATGGTCCGATTCTGTCATACTTGAATTTTGTTATAAATTTTTTGGTTTTTAAGTCATAAATGGCCTTTTTGTTTTTGTGATTTTCGACTACAATAGTTCCATCTGCTTCATTTGCTAATGATGAATAAAAGATACTTTCGTGTGTTTTATGATTTTCGACTTCAAAGACAGCATCTGGCCATACATAATGGATTGTTATTATATCATTTTCTTTGCTTAATTCTATACTTGAATAGTTTTTGAAGTCATTTATATATGTATATAATTTGGCTTTTGCAACAATATTAAAGTTGGTATCAATTAATTCTTGAATATTTGCTGTAGGAGATACCATAAGGGCATAACCATTTTTGAAATCAGTTGAAACAAGTGTTTGTGGTGGTATTTCGTATAAGACTTTTGTTTTAATGTTTAAATAATGTTCTTTTCCTTTGTAAATACATTTAATTATATTATCATTTATTGTCGTAAATGGTTTAATTAAATATTCAGTTTTAGATAATTCAAGATTATCTTTTACGCCATCTACTATCATAAAGTAAGCGTTTTTATCTTCAACTAATTCAATATTTTTTCCATTCATTTTAAATACAGATATTATATTGGATGAGTAAACTTTTTGATTTTCTTTATCTACTTTTTCTTTTGTTTCGTTTAAATAGATTTTATATTTTTTTACAAATTCTTTATATTTGTTATAATCAAAACCACTTGATATTGATATATAACTTAGTACTGTTTTATCTTTTCTTTTTTTTGATTCATTTATAACATCATTTGTATAGATTTTTTCAATTTGTTTATTGCCATAATCTGATAATTTAAGTTCTATTTGTTTATCATTTAATAAGATTATACTAAAATAATAATATATTATGTTATATAGGCTATCATTTAATATTTCATCATCCATATTGTTTGATGATATAAAATTGTCTATTTCTTCTAATTTTTGATTTTCTATGTTGTTAAATCTTAAATTGTTTAGATATTCGATATATTCTTCTTTTTTATTATAAATACTTATACTTTTATCTAGATTTGTTATATAAATGTTTTGGAAATTGTTTAAGCTATTTTTGTATAGTTCTATTAAAAGAATAGCTCTATATGGTGGATTGTTTTTTAAGAAATTGTTCATTTTTTTATTGAATTCTTGTTTTAAATTATTTAATTTATTATTTATTTCATTGTATAGTGGTTTATTGAAATTGAACAAGACATTTAATTTTTCATCTATTTTATTATATATTTGGTTTAATCCACATATTTCATTTTTGAATTCACTTATATCTTTTAATTCTTCATTTATGAATTGTTCTAATTTTATACAATATTCTTGGTCATTTGAATTATTCGTTGGTATTTTGTTTCTTATTACTGTTAAATCGTAATCGGTATCTAATAATATGTCTATTTTTTCTAATAAGTTTTGTAATATAATCTTATTATGTTTTTTTGTTAGTTTTGGTTTTATATTTATTTCATTAAATATAGTTAATTCATTTATATATTTTGTTTGATTATTTATTTTTTCAATAAAATTATTAGATGGCTCTTCTTTTATATCAAATATGATATTTTCGTTTAATTCTTTTATACTTGCTTTTATTTTATTTACTAAATCATTTATTTTAATATCATTTTTATTTATTTCATTTATATATTTTTGATTATCTAAGAAAAATGTGTTTAAGTGACCTATTTCTAATTTTACTATGTAGTTCATGTCTTGATATAGTGATAATTTTATATTTACTTCATTTTTTAGATATGCAAGTATTTTGAATTTTTTATATTCTTTTGCTTGTATTAATTGTTTTTCATATTCTTTTAGAATTAAATCATATTCGTTTTTTGTTTTATCTATAAATGGTAAATTATAATTCAATAAGTTTTCTATTTGTTTTTTTATTTTACTTAATTCTTCTTTGTTTTCGTTTGTAATATCATCATATATATCATCTTTTTTAGATAGTTCTAAAACATATGATACTTTTTCATTGTAAAAAAGTTCTAGTTGTGAAAGAAAGATTTTAGCTTCTAGTAATTTATCATCATATGATGAATATTTGAAAGTAAAGTCTTCAATTATGTTTTCATATATTTCATTTAATATTTCTGTTAGTTCTTTTAAATTATCAAATGCTTTTAGGTATATTAGTGTTTTTTCAATTTTAAATTTTATATCATTTATATTTTCTATTATCATATATTATCACCTGTGGTTTATATTATATTAAAAATGACTGGGAAATGCAAATTAATATTTGATATTTCATTTAAAAAGAAGTATTTTTTATACTTCTTTTATTATGAATTTAAAGATTCTGTTTCATATAAATTTTTATAGATTTTATTTGTTTTTAATAATTCTTTATGAGTACCTGATGCTAGTAACTTTCCTTTTTCTACTACATATATAATGTCAGCATCTATTATTGTTGATAATCGATGTGCGACAATTATGATTGTATGATCTTTTATGAGATTATCAATTGTTTTTTTGATATATTCTTGAGAATTGTTATCAAGTGCGGATGTTGCTTCATCAAATAGGATTATTTTACTTTCTTTTGATAGTGTTCTTGCAATTGATAGTCTTTGTTTTTGTCCGCCTGATAAATTAACTCCGCCTTCACCTAGAATTGTGTCATATTTTTTAGGAAGGGACATTATATAGTCATCTAAATAGGCCATTTTGGTACATTTTCTTATTTGTTTTAATGTAATGTTTTCATTTATTAATTCAAAGTTTTCTTTTATGGTTCTATTAAAGACAAATGGTTCTTGTCTGATTATAGATATATGTTTTCTTAATTCATCTTCTTTTAAATCTTTGATATTTATATTATCTATTAATATTTCGCCTTCATTTGCATCAAAAATTCTTGTTAGTAAGTTAAATATGGTACTTTTTCCTTGTCCTGATGCTCCAACAATTGCGATTTTTTTATTGGGTTCAATTTTAATATTGAAATTTTTTAATATATTTTCTTCATCAGGATATGAAAATGTAACATTTTTAAACTCAATAATTCCTTTAATGTTAGGGAGTTCTTTGCTTCCGAATGTTTCATCTTTGTATAGCCTATTTTCTAGTATATCGTTTACTCTTGATAAGGAAACGTTTACTTTTTGATATGTTTGTGTAAAATCGTTTATTTCTTCAATAAGCCAAGTATAGCGATATATATAATATGTCATTGCAACAAAGAATGTTAGACTTGTTTTATTATAATATAGAAGTATAATGCAGGTTGCAAAGACACCACATTCAAGGATTGTTTTTAAAAATGATGTTTTCATATTTAAACTTTTTTGAATATTAATTTCATCTTCTGATTTTTTATAAATGTTTTTTATTATTTCTGTAACGCTATTGATTAGATTTTTCTTTATTCCTAGTGTTTTTATTTCTCTTATTCCTCTAATTGATTCGTTTGTTAGTGATGTAAATCTATCTTGTTCTTTTTTTCTTTCTTTGTGTATTTCTTTAGATATTGGACTATATTTTTTTACTATTAGTAATAATATTAGTACAATTATTAATATTTCCATTCCCACTATCCAAGAGTTTACAAATATGTATATAATTATTATGAATGATGCTATTAATGATGATACCATTTTTAATAATCTTCCAAAGGAAAAGCTTAGGGTATCGGCATCGTTTGTTATCCTATTTATAATTTCTCCGGATGAGTTTTTTTCATAGGCGACAGCTGGTAGATTTAAAGCTTTTTTATATGTTTCAAAACCTAGTTTTCTTGTTAATTTACTTTCTTCTTTATATAAAATTGAATTGGCTTTATGAATGACTATTCCATCTAGCATTAGTTCTAATAAGAAATAAATTGCTAAATAAATTAGAGATTGTTTTATTTCAAGTTTTGTTATTGTTTCTACTATTCTGCCGTTTAGATATCCAGTAAATATTTCACTTATTCCAGATAAAAATATTATTATGCTTGCAAATATTATTCTTTTTATATCCTTTTTTACTAATCTTATTAGAGGCTTGAATTCTTTTAGTTTTTTCATTATTTCTACCTCCAAACAAAAACTACTTAATAATGGTTAAGTAGTTTATTAATTTTTATTTTTAGTTTATATTACAAAGCGAATGGAAAACATAATAAGTCTCCATTTATACCAAAAACTATTTTACCATTATTAAAAACATTTAAATTATCTTTTAAAATTACCATGATTTCCACTCCTTTCTCTTTAAATTCAGCCTCAATATATCATATAATTTAGTTGTTTGTCAATTATTTTTTATAAAACTATGTATTTTAGTTAAAAAAACAGTTAATTTTTTTAACTGCTTGTTTTATTAATGAGAAACTTTTTCTTTTTCCATTTGTTTTAATATTTTTTTGCACGATTCTAGATCATTTGGTCTTGAAACATTCTTACCATTTGTTACTTGGTATTTTTCAAAGCCTTTACCTAATACAAAGACCATATCTCCTGGTTTGGCGTTGTTAAGGGCTTTTTTTATTGCTTCATCCCTATTTACTTCTAGTTCATAGTTATCTTTTTTTACTTCACTTACCATTTCTTTTAATAGTTCGTTTGGATCATCATATCTTGCATCTTCAATTGTAAAGTATGAGTAATCTGCTGTTTCAGTGCAGATATTTGCCATATCTATCATTCTTTGTTTATCTCTTGATCCGCCGGCACCAACAACGATAATTGTTCTACCTGATATATTATTTTTCATATATTTATAAAGGTTTCTAAAAGCATTTGCTGTATGAGCATAGTCAATCATTATATTAAAGCCAAAGTTTGTTTTTAGAAGACACTGTCTTGCATCAATTGGTTTTATTAAGGCAATGAAACGAATTATACTTTTAATGTCATAACCAAAGTGTTTCAAACATAGAATTGCACACATTAGGTTATATACATTGTATTCGCCTGATATGTGAGATATTATGTGATGATGTCCATATATTCCGTTGATATCGAATTCTAGGCGATTATATCTTATTAAGATATTACTTGCATAAATATCTGCATTAGAATTTGATAGTGAATATGTTAGGCATTTTCCGTTACATTTATCTATAAAATATTCTTTATAAGCATCATCATAGTTAACTATTCCTAAACCTTCTTTTTTTAGTTGTTCAAAGCTTATTGCTTTTGCTAGGGCATAGTTTTCCATTGTTTTATGGGTATCTAAATGATCTCTTGTTAGATTTGTGAAGATTGCAACATCAAAATTAATGCAATCTAATTTTCTTGTATATAATCTTTCAGATGATGATTCCATTGCTACATAGTTGCATCCTAAATTTCTAAACTCACTAAAGGCTTTAAATAGTTCATAGGGCATTGGTGTTGTATGATCATTTTCCATTTTAAACTTTTTGTATTTTATTCCGTTTGTTCCTATATAACCTGCGTGAGCATAGTTATTTAATAGTTGATAAATTATTTCAGCTACGGTTGTTTTTCCGTCTGTTCCTGTTACAGAGATTACTTTTAGTTTATCTAAGGGATTATCAAAAAATATGTTTAAAGCATTATTATAGGCATACTGTGCATCTTTTACTTTTATTACTGGTACAGTTGTTTCAATGTCTTCTTC
The DNA here is from genome assembly GCA_000433875.1 of Firmicutes bacterium CAG:884. Classification (GTDB taxonomy): domain Bacteria; phylum Bacillota_I; class Bacilli_A; order RF39; family UBA660; genus CAG-884. The sequence continues at coordinate 58,550 of HF993342.1, read as the reverse complement.
GGTTACAATTGCAACTGCTCCATTTTTTACAGCATCATTAACATAATTGTTGCCATCTGATTTTATTCCTTTGATTGCAAAGAATAGTCCATTTTGTTCTATTTGTTTCGAATTATCACTTAGGTTATTAATTTCTATATTTAGATTTGTATCTATTAATTCATTTATATTTTTCATTTTATCTCTCCAAAATAGATGTTATACCATACTAGAAATGTATAAATTGTATATATTTTTCTGGCATTATTCCATTTTCCGTTATGATGGTCATCTAATAATTTGTTTATTTTTTTTATGTCAAAAAATTCACTTGCTGTATCTTTATTAAATACATTTTTTACGATGTTATAGTATTTATCTTCTTTTAACCAATTCTTAAATGGTACTAGGAAGCCTAGTTTTGGTCTTGTAGACCATTCTCTTGGTACTGTTTTTTCAGCTGCTTTTCTAAAGGCATATTTTGTTGTATGATTATTTACTATATATGGTACTCCTATATGGGTACTATATTCAAATACTTCTTTATCTAGAAATGGAACGCGTAGTTCTAGGGATGATGCCATTGTCATTTTGTCAGCTTTTAAGAGAATGTCTGATGGAAGCCAAAAGTTCATATCTAAATACATTTTTTTAAGAACTTCATCTTTATCTTTTACATCTTCATATTTTTGTTTTGTTATGTCTTGATATCTTAAATTTGATTTGTATTCATCTGTTAGGATATCGTTTGCTTCATCATTATTCATAATAAAAGCTTGTCCAATATATTTGTCTTCTATTTTTGATCCAGCTTCTATTAGAAAGTGTTTTCCTTTAAAGTTAGGTAGATGACATACGAGATTTTTGACTAGGTGTCTTATTCCGAATGGTACTTTATTATATTTTGTATATTCTTTTGGTACATCATATAAGAAGTATCCGCCAAACAATTCATCTGCGCCTTCGCCTGATAGAACGACTTTTACATCACGGGATGCTAGGCGTGCTAAATAGTATAGTGGTACGGCTGATAAATTGGCGTGGGGTTCATCTGAGTAGTATTGTACTTTAGGTACGGCATCAAAAAACATTTCTGGCGTTATTAATTCGTTTGTGTTTTCAATTCCGAGTAAGTTTGATAGGTCTTTTGCATCATTTATTTCATTAAATCCGCCTTCGCCTTCAAAGCCAACGGTATATGTTTTGCTTACATTTGCATTACTGACAATATAACTTGAGTCGACACCACTTGATAGGAACGATCCTACTTCAACATCACTTATTTTGTGATGTTCAATACTGTCTTTCATTATATCGTTTATACCATCTATAATATTTTCTAGGTTGTTATTATCATTTTTATATTCAATTTGGAAATATTTATGTTTTTCCATTTTGCCATTTTCATATACAAAGTAATGACCTGGCATTAGTTTATAGACATTTTTAAAAAATGTTTCTTCTAGGGGTGAATATTGAAATACTAAATAGTTTTTTAGGGCTTCTTTATTCATTTCTTTTTCAAATTCAGGGCATTTTATAAAACTTTTTATTTCTGAACCATATATAAATTTGTCTTCATTTAGATAATAATAGAATGGTTTTATTCCAAAATAGTCTCTTGCTCCGAATAGTTTTTCATTTTTTATATCCCATATTACGAATGCAAACATTCCTCTTAGTTTGTTTACTATGTCATAGCCATATTCTTCATAGCCGTGTATTATTACTTCGGTATCTGATTTTGTTTTAAACTTATGACCACATTTTATTAATTCTTCTTTTAATTCTTGGAAATTGTATATTTCACCATTGAAGTTGATAACAAGGTCTTTATTTTCGTTATATAGGGGTTGATCGCCACCTTTTAGATCAATGATTGATAGTCTTCTAAAGCCCATTGCGATGTTGTCATCTACATAATAACCTTCACCATCGGGCCCTCTATGAATAATTGTATCATTCATATCTTTAATTATTTTTTCTTTTTCTTTTTTATTTTTTTTATTTATAAATCCTGTAAATCCACACATATTTCACCACTTATATTTTCTATATTTTTTTATATATTGTATTTTTCTTAACTGTAAATATATTCTATGTTCTAATCCTTTATCTTCTTTATATGTTAGGGGATCAGTTCGTTTACTATATAGTTCTAGTGCTTTCTTTTTATATTCTTCATTTTTTATTTCTGATTTGATTACACATTTTGGAACCATTGATAATAGGATCTCTTTTTTTATGAATTCAAATTTATGTTCTTTGTTTTCAAATAGATCTTCCATTAGATATTTTACGAGATTATACCCGCAAGCACATAGATAATAGCTACTTCTTGCTTGTCTTGGGTTAATTTCTAATACTTTAAATTTTTGATCTCTTGGATCGTATTTTAAATCAAATTCGGCAAAGCCAGTATAACCTATTCCTTCTAGAAAATTCTTTAGTTTTTCGACTGTTTCTTTTGTTTTTCCATACTGGTTATAGTTGTTTATTAAGACCGTGCAGTTGCCTAGTGCTGTTGGTCCGTGTTCTTGAAGGCCGATTTGAGCGAATGATGCTAGGCATGCTTTTCCTTTGGTATTTACGTAGAAAACGCTATCAAAGAGATTGGTGTCATCGCCTGGTATATATTCTTGTATTATTAGATTTCCGTCATAGCCTGATTTTTTGATTTGGTTTACGACTTCTTCTAATTCTTCTTTGGTGTTTAGTCTATAGACTTTGGCTTGGTTTTCGAAGTGATGTCTATAGTATAATAAGCCGTCGCCTGGTTTTAGTATTAATGGGTACTTAAAGTTTTCTGGTATGTTTAGGGTTTTAGTTACATCATAAAAGTATGTTTGCGGAAAGTCAAGTGTACTATTTTTATATGTTTCATAAAACTTTTCTTTTACAAGGAAACTATCCATTATTTTTTCGTTTGGTGTATTAAATGTATAATATTTTTTTAGTTCGTCTGCATTTTCGACTACTAGTCTAACATATACATCATGGCAGGGTACTAATAATACTTTTTCATTTGTATAGTGTTCTTTATAGTAGTCAATTAGTATTTTTAGAAAGGCATCTTTTTGTCTTAGTTTTTCATTATAAGATATATTTATAATGTTTGATCCTTTTGTGAAGCGCATTTCTTCTTTTCCTAATACATCTGCTTTTGTATGATATAGTTCATAATAACATCTTGCCATATAATATACGTTTATGTCAGATCCAAGTAATAGTATTTTATTCATTAATATACCTTCTTTCTATATTGCTATCTATCATTAACATTACTTCATAGATGCTTGTATGGATGTGTGATGCTACATATTTTATGCTTACTTTGTCACCGATTACGATTACTTTGTCGTGAGCTTTTACAGTTTCATCTACTTCTAGGAAGGTCATTCCCATACATATGTCACCTATTATATTGTATAGTTTTCCGTTTATTTCCATTTTTGATCCATATCTTCTTTTGCTGATGCCGTCTGCGTAGCCAATGTCAACAATTGCGACTTTCATATCGTGGTCGGCTTTGTAGATTGTTCCATAACCGACATAGTCACCTTTTTTTACATTCCTTACCATAAAGACTTCACTTATTAGTTTGAATGATGGTTTTAGGGCGATGTATTCATAGGGAGAAGTCGCGCTGATGTTTTCTTTTTTTCTTAGGTAATTCCATTTGATTCTTCTTAGTTTATTTCTAAGGGTATTTTCTTCTTTGTGCATTACTTCAAAGCCATAAAGGATGATACCTAGTCTTACGCCGTTTGTGTATGGCAATTTTTTGTGTTTACACATTGTTACGCTTCTGTCTATGTGAACCATATCAATCTTGTTTAGGTCAATTGAGGATGTTAATTCTTCAAATTTTGATACTTGGTTATCATAGTTTTTATCATATTCTCCGCTTGTTGCAAAGTGTGTAAAGATTCCTTCTAGATAAAGATTTTTATGGTTTTTGATGTCATTATAGAAGTAGTCAACATCTTCTTTTTTGTCAAATCCTAGTCTTTTCATTCCGGTGTCTAGTTTAAGGTGAACTTTTAGGTTTTCTTTTATGTTTTTTATTTCGCTATAGTAATCTAGATTTGGAAGACAGATTGCGATGTTTGCATTCGCACAGATGGTTAGGTATTTTTTGTCTATTGGTTCTAGGCAAAGAATACCGATATTTTTATCTATTTCTCTTATTTTTAAGGCTTCTTCTAGGTTTGCGACTGCGAGATAGTTTATGCCATTTTGTATTAGGGTTTTGATTATGCCATAACCGTGGCCATAGGCGTTTCCTTTTACTACACCTATATAGTATTTATAATTGTAATTTTTTATTATATTTTTTACATTTTGTTTTACTGTGTTTAAATCTATTTCAACATATGTGTTTCTGTACATTTTTATCACCATTATCATTATACATAAGTTTTATTAATTTTTCAAGGTTATATTAAAAAACATAAAGATTGTTTTTGTCTTTATGTTTTAGTGGTTTGATGCTTGTTTTTATGCTATGCTTATGAAATTACTAATTTTTTCAATTTATATTTTTCTTTATCTTCAGTTGTTTTTGTAACAACTTCTTTGATTTTATTTAGTGCTTCGTGGTTTACTTCTATTTTTTCATATTCTTTTAGTGATGCTTGAATATTTTTAATTGATTCAGTTGATAATTGTGTTAAGCTTGTCCTTAATTTTAATATTTGAACTAAGTCTTCTTCTTTTGCTATGTCGAATGTTTCTTGGCTTAGTAAGTCTTCAATTATTGCGTTTGATTTCACGATATTTGCATATTCTGCGAATTCATCAACTGGTATTTCTTTAACACTTTGTTCAATTATAACTTTGTTATTGTGTGACATATTGAAGTCGTTTTCAACTGCGTATGGTTCGATTTGAGTGTCGGCAAACAATAAAAGATATTTTAGGGCGATGTGGTTGATATTGTGATTTTCGTTTATTTCATCTTCGAGCATTGAATAAAATATATATTTTTCTTTTTCTCTTTGAAGATCGGCTAGATATACTGTTTGAGTTATTTCTTCATCATCTATTTCTATATATTTATCTGTTTGTCTAAAGATTCTTTCGTTTTTGCCTTTGGCGGCTTTTTGAAGTTCTTTTAATTCTTCGTTTGTTAATGATTGATATTTTGCACTTTCAACTTCTAGAGCGATTTTTAAATATTCCATATATTTCTTGTATTTTGGTGTATTTTTTTGATTTAATATTTCTAATTCACATAGTTCTTTATATATATTCATTATTGAATCTGCTGTTTTTTGCATATTTTCTAATTCTTGCATTTTTTATTTCCCCTTTACTGGTTATTTATTATATATTTTTTTTAATTAATGTCAAATTAAAACATAAAGTTATATTTTAATGATATTAACTTTATGTTTGCTTTTGGTTTGCTTAGAGTCGTATATAGTTTCGTAGATTTCTTTTAGATATGGAGATTCTATGTTTGATATTTCTAGGAAATGCTCAATTTTGGTTATGCTTTCTTGATTCAGTATTGTGAAATTGGTTTTTAGCTTGATTAATTGAATGATTATTTCTTCTTTTTCTTTGTTGTAGTTTTCTTGGATTAATAGATTTCTGATTATTAATTTTGTGTCATTATAGATTACATATTCTACTATTTCGTTGGTTTTTATTTTGGTGTATTCGCTGATTATTAGATAATTATGGTTGTTTGTCATGTTGAAGTTATTTAAAATAGCATATGGTTCGATTAGAATATCACAGAAAAGACGAGAATATTTTATGTCTAGTAGCTTTGATTTTATTTGGATTGGGGCATTTTTTATTTCTTCATCTAGCACTGAAAATAGGATGTTTTGTTGGTATTCAATAATAAATAAACTTAGTTCGGTATCTGGTTCTATTTTGGGTGTTTTGTTTATTTCTTCAATGTTTGCTTTAAATTCTATGCGTTTATAAATTATATTGTTTTGTTTTTCTGTGATTGTTTGAATTTTTCTTAATTCTTCTTTTGTTAGGGAATTATATTTGCTATTTTCTACTTCTCTTGCTATTTGGAGATAGTCTAAATATTTTTTTATTTCGTTGCTATTTGATGTAAGTTCTGATTCTTTTATTTTATTATATAGGTTTTGAATTGATAGAGTTGTTTGTTTTAGTTCTTTTAGGTTTTGTAGTGCTTGTTTCATTGTTTTCTCCTTTAGGTAAATATTATAGGCATTTTTATTATTATGTCAAATGTTTTATTTGTCTAGTTTTATTTGGATTCCGTCTATTTGTTTACCATATAGGCCGGCATATTCATTATAATTTGGTTTTTCATTTGTGCTTTGTTCTACCCAAGGAAGCCATTTTTTTTCTTTTAGTAGGTGGACTCTATAATATAATTTTATATCATCACCTCTTTCGTCTTCGTTTGGTAGATTTCCTTCAATGTATTTGGTTGGATCTATTACATAGTTGTTTGGATTTCTGACTTCATAATGAAGATGCGTTCCGTATGAATTACCGGAGTTACCCATTGTGCCAATAACTTCACCTTCTTTGACGGTGTCGCCTTTTTTTAGCTTTAGGCCTTTTTCTAGGTGGGCATATAGTGTGAAATATCCATCTTTGTGTTTTATTTGTATGTAGTTGCCATAGCTTGCTACGCCGGTTGTTCCTTTGGCATTGTTTTTTCCGTCAACTATGTTATATACTTGGCCTGCACTATGGGCTTTGATGTATGATGGGCCGCCGGTTGTTCCGATGATGTCAACGCCGGTGTGGTTTTTTCCATATCCTTCTGTTATTTTATAGTCTTTGTCTTTAATTAATCTTGACATTTTATCACCCTATTATAATATATGCTAGGGTTTATTTGGGCAAGCAATTAATACAACTAAAAAAGGTCCTTTTTATTTTAATTCAAGGATCTTTTCTTTTTTCTTTTTTAATTCTTCTTTCATTTCTTTGACTTTTATATTTTTTTTAGTTAATTTGTCTAGGGCATTTTCCATTTTTTTTAGATTTTCTTTGTAGCCGTCTAGATAGTCGCTATAGGGGCCAAATTTTTCTATATAGTCTTGTCTTAGATTTTTGATTTCTTCAATATTGGATGTTAGTAGATTTTCTGTTGCTTCTAGAGCGGCTTTATTGTCATAAATGATTTTAATATATTTTCCGATGAACTTTCTTGTTATGAAGTCTCTTTTTATTTCAGGATTTAGGAATGATCTTATTCCTTTTATTGATTTTTCGATTAATATTGCTTGAATGATTATGGAAAGTGATGGAAAGAATGGCATTAGGTATGCGTTCATCGTCATTTTGAATAAATTATCTAAAAGCGATGTTGTTGAGGCAAATGTGTTTTTGTCATTTAATTTTCCTTCGATGTTTTCAATATCATTTTCAAGCTTCACGAGAAATTCATCTTGATATTTGATGTTGTTTTCAATTTTTTCATATGTTGCATCAATAAGTTTTATTTCTTCTTTTGAGCGAGTGTATTCTTCATCTCTTTTTTCGGTGTATTTTCTTACTTCTAAGACTTTTTTGTCAGTTTTAATGCACTTGTCAGTTGCTTCAATAATAGTGTCTAATTTTTTACATTCTTGTTTACATTCGTTTACAAGTTTATCAATGTTTGTTGAGTTTTGATAAAATGTATAGTCTTCAATGCTATTGATTAGTATGGTGTTTTGAAGTTCATTGTATCCTTTAAACTCATAGTATTCACTTATTATTTTATAGTGTTTTTGAATGGCTGATAATCTTGTTTTGATTTCATTTATTCTTTGTTCTAGTTTTTTTACATCTTCAAGGGTGTTAAATGGGGTCGCTTTTTCATTTATTTGGCCAAGTTCTTCTTCGATTTTTTTTGTTTCTTCTTTATCTTTTTTTATTAGTGTTGATAGTTCTGTTCGAATATTTTTTTCGTTGATGTCTTCAATTTTTATTTCAAACTTTTTATTATTATTTATTGCTTCTTCTAGTTTTTGTATTACTTTTTCTTCAACACGAGCTTTTACGATGCTTTCTTCATCTTTTGTTACGTTTATTAGATTTCTTGTTTTGATAATTTCGATTGGACTTTTTTGGGGAATGTCTACTTTAGCACCTTTTATTATATATTTCTCATTTTCTTTTTCGATGTCTACTTTTGATGTTTTCAGGTTGACTACTGAGTTTATTTGATATTTTTGAATAACTATATCATCTTTTTTAAGTCTTAATTTTTTTCTGCGCAGAAGGTGTCTTATAAAGTCAGATGCTGTGTTCATTATATTTCTCCGAATTTTTTGAATGGCCAGATGCGGTAGATGGCCTTGCCTTGAATGTTTTCTTTTTTGATTGGTCCAAGGTATCTACTGTCATTTGAAACAATTCTATTGTCGCCTAAAACAAAGTATGTGTTTTCTGGAATTGTTTCTTCAAGGCTGAAGTCTTTTGTTTGGGATGATGCATACTTGTCTTCTATTTTTTCACCATTTATGTATATAATACCATCAATGATTTTGATGCTTTCACCGGGCATACCGATTATTCTTTTGATAATTCTTTCATTTTTTGTATTTATTACGACGATGTCAAATCTTTTGTAGTTTTTATCGAATTTTTCTAGTAATAGTATTTCGCCTTGTTTTAGGGTTGTATCCATTGATGTTCCTTGCACACGAACTGGTGTTATTATGAAGAGTCTAATTGTTACAACCGCTAATATTATAATAATATATGAGATTAAGTCCTTCTTTTTGTTTTCTTTTTGTTTTTCCATATCGATTCTCCTTACTAAAATAGAGTATGACATTGCATACCCTAATTTTACTAATTTCTTTCTTTAATTTTTGGTTGTTTAGTCATATCTCTTAGGTAATTTAGTTTTGCACGTCTTACTTTACCTTTGCGAACAACAGTAACTTTATCGATTATTGGTGAGTTAATTGGGAATGTTCTTTCAACTCCTACTCCACCAGATGTTTTTCTTACAACAAAGTTGCGACCAATTCCACGATTTTTAATTGCAGTTACGATTCCTTCAAAATCTTGTACACGTTCTTTTCCACGTTCAACGATTTTAACACCTACTACTACAGTGTCACCTACACGGAATTCTGGAATGTCTGTTCTAATTTGACTTTTTGTTATTTTTTCAATCAAATTCACGATTTCACTCTCCTTATTTTTTTATTTAATCATATATATAAGAAACTATATAAAGCGGATTACTTGATTAATTCTATCATATTAGTTTTTAAAAATCAAGTTTATTTTAGTTATTTTTTGTCTTTTTTAGTGTTTTTATTGATGTTTCTACAAGGTTGTTATAAAGCATTGCCACGGTCATAGCGCCTACGCCACCTGGTACTGGTGTTATGTATGATGCTTTTTTGCTTACGTTTTCAAAGTCAACGTCTCCACATAGGCCTGTTTCTAGTCTGTTGATACCAACATCTACGACAACGGCACCTTCTTTTACCATATCTTCGGTTATTAGTTTTGGTTTGCCAACGGCTACAACTAGGATGTCAGCATCAATTGTGAAATGCTTTAAGTCTTTTGTTTTTGAGTGACAGCATGTTACGGTTGCGTTTTCCATTAAGAAGAGATTTATTAATGGTTTTCCGACTAAATTGCTTCTACCAACGATTACAACTTTTTTTCCTTCTATTTCTATATTATAATATTTTAGTAATTCTATTACGCCGTGTGGTGTGCAAGAGATTAATCCTGGTTTTGCACATGCTAATTTTCCGGCGTTTATTTCAGTTAGGCCATCGACGTCTTTTTGTGGGACAATCGTGTTTAATACTTTATATTCATCGATATGTTTTGGAAGTGGCAACTGAACAATTATGCCATTTATAGTTGGTTCATTGTTTAATTCTTCTATTATTTTTATTAATTCTTCGGTTGTTATTGTTTCTTCCAATTTTTTATGTTCACATTTTGCGCCGATTGCATCCGCACATTTTATTTTTTGTCTTATGTAAACATTACTTGCTTCGTTGTTTCCGACTTGAATGACTACTAGTTTGGGGTTTATATTATATTCTTTTATCTGATTTTTTAACTTTTCTTTTAATTTTGTACTTACTAGTTTTCCGTCTATTATCACTTATTATCACCTAAAATCTGTTTGTTAAATCAAGTACTTCTTTTTTTAATTCTTTTAATATTTCTTTGTCATCTTTATTTTTTAGTGCTTTTGCTATGATGTGACCTACTTCTTCAAATTCTTTTTCTTTGAATCCTCTTGTTGTCATGGCTGGGCTTCCTAGTCTAATACCACTTGTTTTAAATGGCGATTCTTTGTCGTTTGGAATTGTGTTCTTGTTGCAGGTTATGTTTATTTTATCAAGTGTTTGTTCGGCTTCTTTACCGGTTATGCCTGTACTGCCTTTTACATCGACCAATATTAGGTGGTTATCGGTTCCGCCACTTATTAGTCTAAATCCTTCTTTTTCTAGAGTATTTGCAAGGGCTTTTATATTTTTTAGAACATTTGTTTGATATTCTTTAAATTCTGGTTGTAATGCTTCATAGAAACATTGTGCTTTTGCGCCTATTACGTGCATTAATGGGCCACCTTGGATTCCTGGGAATATGATTTTGTTTATTTTTTTTGCGATTTCTTCATCATTTGTTAGAATCATTCCTCCGCGTGGGCCTCTTAGGGTTTTATGTGTTGTTGTTGTTACGACGTCTGCATATGGAAATGGTGATGGGTGCAAGCCTGTTGCAACTAGTCCTGCTATATGGGCCATATCAACCATTAAATATGCTCCACAACTGTCGGCTGCTTCTCTAAATTTTTTGAAGTCGATTGTGCGTGAGTATGCGCTTGCTCCGGCAATTATCATTTTTGGTTTTTCTTTTTTGGCTTGGGCGATTATGGCATCGTAGTCAAGCATTTCTGTTTCTGGGTTTAAGTGGTATGGTACACTTACATATTCAATTCCGCTAAAATTGATTGAATAGCCGTGTGTTAAGTGGCCACCTTCATTTAGTGCCATTCCCATTACTTTGTCGCCTGGTTGTAGTAATGCTTTATATACTGCCATGTTTGCCGATGATCCGCTGTGGGGTTGTACGTTTGCATATTTGCAATTAAATAGGTTTGTTGCATATTCTATTGCTTTTTCTTCAAATATATCTATATATTCACAGCCACCATAATATCTTTTCCCTGGATAGCCTTCGGCATATTTGTTTGTTAATATACTTCCTTGTAATTTTAATACGTCTTTTGAGACAAAGTTTTCTGAGGCAATTAATTCGATATTGTTTTTTTGCCTTCTTTTTTCTTTATTTAATGCGTTTAATAATATTTTGTCCATTCTTTTCACCTCTTTTACATTATACAACAAATGCTAAAAAAAAAAAAGACTATTTATTCAATATCATCTTCGGGTGCTAAAGCCTTTAATGCTTCTATGTCTATTTTGTCTTCAATAAATATTGGTTTGCATTTGTAAACATAATAGTCGGTGTATTTTTTTAGATAGTTTTGTAATGTTAGTATTGTCATTGTTATTACTATATCAAAGAATATGAAAAATTCCATATGATTGCATATGTATTCGCATGCTTCTGCGTCAACGTAATATGTTACTACAGATAGTGTTATAATAAAACTATATGCGTTTAGGGCTGCGTGAAATATTGTTGCAATGATTTCCGATCTATTGTGAGTAAGTGATAGTTTTAGTCTTCTTAATATACTCCCTTCAAACTTTTGTCTTTTAAATGTAATGTTGTCCAATACTATTTTTTCAAAAAATATAAATATTATTTTTGATGTTAGCCATATTAAGAAAAATAATATTAGTAATATACTGCTTGGCATAATGTTGCCTGGTCTTTCCATAAATTGTTTCCTCATTTCTATAAGTTTGTAAGGGGAGAGTCTTTTCTCCCCTTACTGTTGCATCTATTGGATGCGTAGATTCGTTTTTATTTTTTTAGTTTCGATTTTACTTTTATTTTATATCACACGGTGAGTGAAATATAAAATGTGTGTGTGTTTGATATTTTTCAACAGGATTCGACTACTTTCTAGTGTAGTCTAACTTCGTAGAGTTATTCCTTCCATTATAAGTTTTTCCCCTAGACTTTATTAAAGGTTTACACCCACGTTTGTTATTTTTCTTTTTATTTTTTCTTTATCACGCTCCCCAATTAACCAGTTGAGATAGTTCTGTGGCTGGTATATCATCGTAATAAATTGCATGATTTGTAAGCCATATCTCATCCATCCAATCTATATCCGATTTATTAAGAGAGTTTGACAAAGATCTTGTCGCATGTGCATAATCACCTATCGTTGTGATTCGCTCAAGCACTTTGCTTGGATCTACTCTTAATACGTCGTAATACATATATGAATTAAGCGATGTCAAAGTTCCTGTCGGAATCTTAAATGATACCATCTCAACCTCATCGTAAGAATAATAATTACCAGCAAGCGAAGAATAACAACTGCCACTTTTGCACCATTCTTGGTTAAATGTCGTTGGTATTGCCACATAAACCGAAGATTCGTGACCTAATGCAATAATATCCCAGCATCTTGTTCCTGGCATTATTTTCCATTCTAATGTAATCTTATATCTATAATGATTATTATTAATATTTATTATATATGTGTTCATTTTTTTATATTGTGTTTCTGCGTATGCCCAGTTGCATGGTTCAGCAATTCCCCCACTAATATTCTCATCAGGATTCAAGCTTAGTTGTGGGAATTCTGTCAAATCCAACGTTGTCTTTTTTATGATTTCACCCTTTAATTTGTTGTTTGTTTCAAATTCATCTATTGACATTCCATATATTTCTTTTTGTTCAAAACCTAGATTTAGTAGATTCTGATATTCATCTGCTGTTATTGTTGTGTTTCCATTATTAATATAATATACATCATCTGCTTTAACAAGAATCGGTACAATTAATAATGTAATAATTGTTAGTAAAAATATTTTTTTCATTTATATCACTCCTTTCATATTTTTACAATCACATTTTAACAATTTTTGTCGATAAAAGTACACGCCATTTGAGGCGAATTGGGTAGATTTTTAGGCGAATCACCAATTTTTGGAGGAGAATTTGATATTTTTTTCTATTTTTGATATTTTCTTTTGAGTGTTTTTGATCTTTGAAATTAGTGTAATTTTTTTATTACTTTATTTTAAATATTTTGTAACATATACATATAATAAAGTATTTAAACTGAAAACAAATATCAAAAAAACAATGAAATAAATATTTTCATTGTTTTCATTTATAATTTATTTTACAGTTCTTTCACTTTCGTCTTTTCCTTTTTCATAGTAAAAGGCATTGTTACTTTGTTGCAATATGTTTTTAAAATCAAATCTTTCTGTATAGCTATTCTCACCTTCAACAAAAAATAATTCTAAATAGCCGGTCGAGTCTTCCTGACTGCTAAATTGTTGTAATACAAAATCACTTTCATTAATTTTACTAATTATTTGAGAATACTTTATATACTCATTTTTATCATTTTCTTGTTCAATTTCTTTTCCTTTGGTAAACGAGTAAACTACCATTCCATTTATATTTATAACAACTTTGTAAGCATCTATTTTAAGTTTATCATATTTGCTTGTATCATACACAAGAAAATCATCTACAACTAATTTATATTCTTTGCTTGCTTGATAAATATTACCTGTTAATTTGTAATTTTTTCCTTCTCCTTTAAACTGGTATATTTTGAACTTATCAAAATTGTTACAAAAATACATTAGTAATGCCAGAAAGAATAATATAAATATTCCAATTACTGTAAAGAAAGCATACCTTGATTTTTTGTTTTCATACATTCTTATAAATCTAGGACTTACCTGTGCGTTTCTTTCGCCATTAATTATTTCGGTAATAGTAACATCGAAGGCATCTGCTATCTTCTTTATAGTAAGAACATCTGGAACGTTTTGACCTCGCTCCCACTTTGACACGGTCTTATCGCTTGAACCTATTAATTTACCCAGATTATCTTGTGTCATTCCTCTTTCGCTTCTTAATTGTGCGATAAATTGCCCGCTTTTTGTAAAATCACTCATTGCATAACATCTCCTATAACGGTTATATTATACATCTTTTTATTAGGTTATGGTTCAAATTAAACTGTTGGTTAAGCAAAAAGTTGAATTTTTGTACAAATTTGGTCTGTTTTGATAAGACTTTCTACTTTTTGAATGTTTTTATCCTTCTTGTAGACATAACTTTCGACCGGTGCGGCCGTAGATTTTTTTAAATTTCTTTTATAATTTTATATTTGCTTTTGATATACATTTTATATCCTTCTGTCATTATATTTATACTTGCGTTTAAATCTCTATCTATTTCATTGTTGCATTTATTGCATTTGTATATTCTTTCTTTTAAGTCTTTGTATTTGTGATTTATATTACCGCATATATAACATTTTTGACTTGATGGATAATATCTACCTACTTTAAATAGGTATTTCCCTTTTTCGTTTGCTTTATATTCAAGAGTGTTTATTATTTCTGTTAGACTGGCATCTGTTAATGATTTTGATAATTTCTTTTCCATTATCATTTGTTTGTTGTCTAAATTTTCTGTTGTTATAATGTCATATTCATTGGTTATTTGTTTTGTTATTTTGTGAATATTATATTTTCTTGCGTTTCTTAACCTTGTATATAGGTTATCTAGTTTTCTTAAACATTTATAGTAGTTATTGCTTCCTTTTTGTTTTTTTGATAGTTCTTTTTGTTTTTGTTGTATTCTTTTTTCATACTTTTCTATATATTTATTATTTTCTATTGTTTGGGTGTCTGATAGTGTTATTAGTTTTTTTATTCCTAAATCAATTCCTAGAAGTGTTTGGGGTTCGATTTTTGTTGGGTTTGGTAATTCATATAATATGCTTATATAATATTTGTTATTTGGTTCTCTTGATATGCAGGCGTTTGTTATTTTTCCTTCAACTCTTTTTAAGTTTTTGTACCCTCTTATTTTTAGTTTTTTTATGTCATTTAAGTTTACTATTCTTTCTTTTAAGTCTAGTTCTATTTTGTTTAGTGAATTATTGTTTATTGTGTATGCATTTCTTTCATATTTATTTTTATATCTTAATGTTGTTCCGTATTTTTTTATGTTATCTTCTAGATGAAATATTGTTTTCATTATTACTGTTTGGTTTTGTTTTTTTAGGTTGTTATTTGGAGTGTTTTTTTTATAGTCATTTAAAAAGTTGTTTGTTTTTTCTGTTTTGGCTTTTTCTAGATAATAGTTATATATAAATCTACTTGCTTCAAAATTATTTATTATTTGTTTTTCTTGTTTCTTTGTTGGATATATTCTAAATTTTAGTGCTTTATACATTTATGCTCCTTTCAATTTGTAAGTTGATTATACTATTTGATGATAATTGAATGCAAGCGATTTTTTTCTTTTTAATAATTCTTAATAAAATAATTATAGTTTTTAATAAAAAAAAGTGTTTTTGACACTTTTATTTGTAATTTTTCTTTTTATAAAATAATCCTAATACATTTGATACTCTATATAGAATAATATCACTTTTTGATATTGCATAGCTTTTACATAGTGCTTTTCCGCCTATTGTTAGGGCTGCGACTATTCCTGTTATTATTAGGGTTATTGGTATAAATGTTTCTATTTTATTTGTTAGATTTGCTGCTATCATTGCGCCTGCGCTTCCTGATAGGATTCCGCATACATCACCGATTACGTCGTTGCATAGTGATGATACTTTGTCGGCGTTTTTCTTTAATTTTGTTGCGATAAGTCCTATTTTCATTTTTCTTGTACTCATTGAGTGGAATGGTTTTTCATCGGCTGCGGTTACTGCTACGCCTATTATGTCAAATATAACGCCTAATATTATAAAGAATACTAGTATAAATATACTGAATATTATTGTTGCGTTTTTTAATAGTGTATCTGATAGGGCTGAGAATATAATCGATAGTGTGAACGCTATAATTGTTACTGTTATTACCCATTTATAATTTACTTTATTTTTTTTCTTTGGTTTTTTTATTTCTTCTTTTATTTTATTTATTTCATCTTTTTTCATTTTTTCACCTTTTAGTTATAAAAAAAATGGCGTTTAAATAGTAAACTTTGCGCCTTAGGTCAAGTTGGGTTTCCCTAAATTCTACAATTCGTTACCAAATGTGCGGTTCCCCTTTAAAGAATTTAGCATAGTGTTTCCAGCTATACGACTTGATTGCCACTTAGTACACACTGCAATCCTATTTAAAAGCACTCTAGGAGATTTCCTCGTACATTTTATTTTATTATTATCCTTTTTTGCAAATATGGTTTCAATTTTTTATCCCCCATATTCACGCAAGACAGGCTACGCTACTCGTAGTATATCCACATAGTAGGTTAACATCTAAAGCGTAGAAAGTACATCAACTGTTGTGTATAGTCTTTCCACACGTTTTAGGTCTCAATAATAATTGGGTCGGTTCTATATGCCATTATAGGCGCCCAATTATCTACCTTCCAGCATCCACCCCAAACTGGGCGTAAGAAGCAGACACAAGAAGTTTCACAGGTATGCCCTTGCACGGATTTTTAGGCCCGTTTTCATAATAAATAAAATGACTAGAATAATGTGCCATCTTTTATAATTTTACATTATTATTTGATTTTTGTCAAATTATGGTTATCGTGATAATATTTTTATTTCTTCTTTTGCTTGTTTATTTTGGCTTCCATAGTTGGCTAAGCCTTTTATTCCATTATTTATTAGTAGATATTTTAACATTTTTAGTTTTTTTACTTTTGGGATTGATTCCATATTATTTATGTGAATTGAGTTTTCGTCAATTTTTGTTGTTCTTCCTGTTTTTTTATGGTATTCTTCTTCTACTACTTGGTTAATTTTATCTAGGCTTGTTTTTACTTTTCCTTTTGAGTATAGTAGATTTTCAAGATATGCTGAGTTTATTTTTTCAAATACTTCTTTTACGTTTGTTCCGTTTGTTTGATAAGATACTTTAAATGGTGCGTAAAAGTTATTTAATTTATATGTTATTGTATATTCTACTTCGATTGTTTCTTTTAAATAATAGTCTAATACGAATTTTGGTAATTTTTTTGTTTCTACAAAGAATGTTGTTAGGCATGAGCATTCTGGGCATTCTATTTTGAATTTAAAATATCCGTCAAATTTATAATCTGAATAGAATTTACCGTTTTCGAATCCTAACTCGTTTTTTGATATGAATGTTACGTTTTTTGCTAGTCTATAGTCCATTTCAAATGGTTTTGCGCAGTGTTCACATGCACATGCGTCATAGTGTTTTTTTCCTTCTCCTTTATAGTCTAGCGATTTCATATAATCTATTTTATTATCTTTGCTTGGTGCTCCGTAATAAAATCTTGGTCCCCATGGTCCCCATGGTCCTCCTGGGCCTGGTCCGTATCCCGGACCAAATCCTGGGCCGTGTGGGCCGTGGTGATGACAACCGCAATCATGTGGGCCGTGTGGTCCTCCTGGTCCTGGTCCAAATCCTGGTCCTCCGTACATAATATCTACCTCTTTTCTCTAATAAAATGATACTTCATTTATAATAATATGTCAAATTGAAACAATGGGTTTTTTTTTTACTTTTCTCGTGATATAATTATAGTGGTGATAAAATGGAAAAGAAAAATAAACCTAAAATAATTATTATTTTGTCAATAATTGTTACTTTTGCTTTTTTAATATTTATAGTAATTAATATGCAAAAGGATAGTATAAATTTACTTATTACTTCACTTTTTGTTGGAATTATGTCAATTTTATTGATTTTTCCTTTTAAGAAGTCTGGTGTTTCAAATCTTATAGCGTTTCTGCTTATTGGGCTTACTGCTTTTAATGCTTATACTTTTGCAAAGCCTAGTGATGTTGTTAGTGATAATGTTATTAAAAACTTTCAGAATGGTTCTTTGAGTGATGCTCTTGAGTATTTTTCTAGCAATAATATTAAGGTTGTTACTAAGTATGATTATAGTGATTATTTTCCTAAGTATTATATTATTAATCAGAGTGTTATTGGTAGTAATTTGAGTGATGTTAAGGAGCTTGAGCTTTTGGTCTCTAATGGTCCTTCATATGATGTTCAGGTTGTTTTACCTTCATTTGTTGGGGAGAGTGTTGATGCTTTAGCTGATTTTATTAACACAAATTATTTATCTAATGTTGATATTAAGTTTGTTGATGATACTGCTCAACCGAATACTATAATTAGTCAGTCTGTTTCTGGTAAGGTTAAGAGAAGCGATAAGATTGAGTTTAGTGTTTCTAAGGCGCCTTTTAAGGATGTTGATATGATTAATTTATGTGGCAAGTCTTTATATGATGCTAAGTTATGGTTAGGCATGAATGGTATTGGTTATAATATTGAGTATGATTATAATGATTTAGATCGTGGTTTTGTTTTTAAGCAAAGTATAGATGATGGTACAAAATTGACTGAAAGTGATGTTATTACTATTAGTGTTTCTAAGGGTAAGAGTATTGTTGTTCCTGATTTGACCAAGTTATCAAGGGATGAGGTAATGAAATGGATTACTGATAATAATTTGAATGTTGAGTATAAGGAGGAATACAATAGGGATTATGATGCTGGTAAGGTTATTAGTGTTAATTATAAAGAAAATGATATTATCGAACAGGGTTCAACTGTTATTATAACTACTAGCAAGGGTTCTTTAAAGATGATTAAATATACTTCTTTATCTGATTTTAAATTATGGGCTAGTGATAATGGTGTTAAATATGAGATTAATTATTCTTTTAGTGATAGTGTTACTATGGGTAATTTGATTAAGTGCTCACATACGGAAAATGATATTATTACTGATGGTGATACTGTTATTTTGACTATTTCAAATGGTAAGGCTGTTATTGTTCCTAATTTCAAGGGTATGAGTAAAGCTGATATTCAAAACAAGTGTAATAGTCTTGGTCTTAATTGTTCATTTAGTTATTATGGTTATACTGTTTCTACTAATAAGGATATTGGTGTTACGCAGACAATTGCTGCATCTAGACAGGTTGTTAGTGGAACTTATATTAAGATTGCTTTAAGTAGTGGTATTGCTAAGACGTTTGTTGTTGAGATTAATGAGACTGATTTGGTTATTAATAATGCTGATAAAACAATTGCTAGTTTAAAGAGTTTGTTTAGTCAAAAGTATCCTGGTGTTAATTTTAATTTTATTACTAGGTCAAGTAATACTTATAATAATTCTGGTTTTATTCACGAGAATTCTAGTGTTAAGAATGGTACTAGGGTTATACAGGGTAAGACTTATACTGTTACTATTACTAGTTAAGAAAAAAACTCATTTCTTTTTAGAGATGAGTTTTTAATTGAATAATTTTTTTATGTTTTTTTGTGGTAATTGAATTGGGACTTTATAGGTATTTTTTATTTCATATCTATTTGTTCTTTGTTTAAATTTTTCGCCGTCTAATGTCCAAGCTTTAGGGTTTTCGATTGTTAATTTTATGTTATTTGTTTTATAGAAGAATAGTCCGGGAACGTTTTCGATTTTTTCTTTTCTAAGCATTAAAAGGGTTCTTAATATGTCTCTTTTTTTTAGTAAATTACAGAATAGTACTTCAAATGTTTCGTCGTTCAGTTTTACGTTATCATATATATTATCCATTCCACCTACTCTTGTTGCGTTTGTTATTAATACTAGGGAAAATAGACCTTCATATTTTTCTCCGTTTACTTCATATGTTATGTGGTGTAGTTTTTGTTTCTTAACTACTTCTTTTATGGCTTTAAATATATATGCCAGATAACCTAGGTACTGTTTTAATTCTCTTTTTGTTTCATATGATACGGCTGTATAGTTTCCATATCCTGCTACGTATACAAATGGTACGTTATTGATTGTGCATATATCGATTGTTTCTCTTTTTCCGGCTAGTGCTAGGCGAATGTTGTTTTGAAGGTTTCTTGTATAGCCATACATTGCACCAATATCGTTTGCAGTTCCTGATGGTATATGTGCGATTGGTATCATTGTTTTTCTTTTTACGTTTCCTGTTATTACTTCGTTAAATGTTCCGTCTCCTCCGAATGACATTACTAGATCGATGTCTTCATTTATGTTTTGCATTATTTCTTCGGCGTGACCTTTATATTCGGTTATTATTATTTCGACGGTATAGTCATATTCTTTAAATATTTTTGTTATTGTGTCTTTTAGATTTTTGTTTACTTTTTTTACTAAACCGCTTTTGGGATTATATATTGCAACTGCTTTTCTCATACGTATCCTTCTTTCAAGTCTATTATATCAAATATGGTAAAAAATTAAATAGTTTTTTTAAATTTTTTATAATTTTTAATAAAGAATAATCACTTTTAACAATTATATTTTTCTGATTTATTGCATATGTAATTTGGTTAATTTTTGTTATTATGATTATTTAATTATGAAAAAAGGTTCTTTTGGAGCCTTTTATTTTTCATTATATTTTTCTAACTCTTTATAGGCGATTTTTCCTAGGCGAGTTTTTGGTAATTCGTCTAATACTTCTATTTCTCTTGGTTGTTCATATTTTGCTAGGTGTTTTTTTAGATATTTTTGTAAACTTACTTTGGCAAGCATTGCATTTTTTCCTTCTTTTAGGGTTATGAATGCTTTTACGATTTCACCTTTATTTTGATCTGGTACACCGATTACAGCACATGAGCTTATAGCTTCGTGTTTCATAATTATTTCTTCTATATTTGCTGGATATACGTTATATCCGCTTGTTATTATCATTCTTTTTAGTCTTGCTTTATAGTGAACTAATCCTTTATTGTCAATATAACCTATATCGCCTGTGTGAAGCAATATTTTTCCATTTATTTCTTCTAGGGTATTATTTGTTTCTTCTGGTTCATCTAGATATCCGATCATTACATTTGGTCCTGCTATACATATTTCCCCGTCTTCATTTCTTTTCTTTTCTTCTTTTGTGTTTACGTCTATTATTTTAAATTCTGTATCGGGAAATGGATAACCGATTACATCAGCTTCATCATATATTCCTTCTGGTGATAGTGCGACTACTCCGCTTGATTCTGTTAGGCCATATCCTATTTTTATATCTGTTTCACAGCCATATTTTTGTAAGAATCCGTTTACTTTTTGTTTTAATGGTAAACTCATTGAGTCACCGCCACATACTACTAGTTTTAAACATTTTAGTTCATTTTTATTGAATTCCATTTTTGTTATATAGTCGTATAGTGTTGGTACGCCACATAAGATATTAAAGTGATATTTTCTTAAGTATGTTTTAAATTTTCTTGAGTCAAATTGTGGTATTAGTATTGCTTTCATTCCGTTAAATAATGGTGTATGGGTACATATTCCTATTCCGAATGCGTGGAAGTTTGGTAAAAATGTTAGGAATGAGTTTTCTGGTACTAGGGCTTCTGGTGCGACATATCTACTTTGCAAAGCTTGGGTGTTGAAGGAGTAATTACTTATTACTACGCCTTTTGGTTTTCCGGTTGTTCCGCCACTATAAAGGATTACGGCTGGATCAGTACTATCTATACTTTCATATGGATCATCACTATATTGTAGTGATGCTTTTATAAAGTGATCCCATAGGATAAATTTTTTGTCTTCGGTTATGCCTAGTTTTCTTCCTTTTACTATCCAATACAACAGTGCTGTCATTCTTTCCATTGATTTTGTTGCTGATGTTATTATTACTTTTTCTACATTTGTATTTTCAATTATATTTTTTACTTTAGGGTATGTTATATCTATACATAACATTACTTTGGTGTTACTTTTGTTTAGATAATATTCTATTTCTTTTTCACTTGATAATGGGTGAATCATATTGGCGACTGCACCTATTTCGTTTATTGCATAGAACATTGTTACTTCTTCTGGGGTATTTGGCATACATATTGTTACTTTATCGCCTTTTTCTACTCCTAATGCTTTTAAGGCTTTGGCGCATTTATTTATTTTTTTTATTAGTTGTTTATACGTTATCTGGTTATTTTCATATTCGATTGCTGTATTCATTGGATATTTAAGGGCTGATTCAAATATAGCGTCATATAGACTTCCTTCAAAGTATTTTACTTTTTTTGGTAGTTTATAGCCTTTTTTCCATTTATTTCTTATTTTATTGTTTACGTTACGGCATACATTTCTTATTTTTAGTACTAGTTTTTCAATCATTTTCTTTCATTCCTTTCTTTTTTAAAAGATATAGTGTGACTCCTAGGATTATTATTCCAAATGGTAGTCCTAATTTAATTATATCATTTTTATGAGAACTTTTTACTATATTTTTATATATTTGTTCTTTATTTATTTGTTTTTTTAATATTGATGCTATATTCATTTTATTTCATCTTCTTTCATATATTTTTTTAGTTTTTTTAGTGTCCTGTAGATATAATTTTTAATTGTTGATTGGTTCATTTTTAATTCTTTACTTATTTCTGGTATTGTTAATCCATATGTAAAGTAAAGGTAAAATATTTTTGCTAGTTTTGGTTTGTTTTTCAGGTAATTCCATACTTTATTTACGTCATATTTTGTTAGTATTTCTTTTTCAATATTTATTTTTTCATCTTCATATTCTTCGACTATTTCTTTACTGAATAGTGATATAATTTTTTCTTTATAGTCATGTCTATAATAGTCGTTTATTTTGTTTTTAGCGATTGCTTTTATATATGATTTATTTAGTAAATCATAGTTATCTTTATTGATTATTTTAAATATGTCTAAATAGATTGTTTGAATAATATCGTTTATATCATTTATATTAGAGCAATTACAGATTACATACTTTGTTATTTCATCAAATGTTTCTTCATATAGTTTGTTAAAAAGTTCTTCTTTCATATTGTTACTCCATAATATTAGTCGTTTATTTTTTATAATAGTTTCATTTATATATATATATTTTAGCAAATTTTATTTTTATTTTAAAGTTATATACTAAAAAAAGTGTTTTTAGGCACTTCTATTTAAGTATATATATTTACTTAACCATTTTTCAAACTCGTTTTCATTTTGATATTTATTATAGTCTTCATTTTTTTCGGCGTCTAGGTATGAGATTACTTTATTTTGCTTTACGATTACTACTGATGGTGCATATTTTACTTTGTCATAGATAAATGTTCGTTTCATTTCTTCAAATGGTAAACTTAGTATTGTAATATTATATTTATCCATTACTTTTTTAAATATTGTGTCGCATGGTATTTTTAGATTACAGTAGTTATTATAGGTAAAAACTAGGTATGTTTCTTGGTTTAATTTTTTTATGTCCCGGGCTGTTACTTCAATATATTCACTTTCATTATAATATTTATCTTCTAAATACATTTTTTCGATGTTTTGTTTTTTACATCCTGTTATTAGTATTATTGTAAGTATTATTAATATTAATTTTTTCATTTTATTTTTGTTAAATTATTGAAGTCGATGTCATGATATTGTACTTTATAAAAGTCATATTTTTCACCGTTTTTAGTTTCTACTTTATTTTTTCCTTCGTAATACCAATATCCGCCTATATTATAGATTTTGTTTTCATCCCATCCTAATTTTACGAGCATTGTTTTTGTCATGCCGGCGTAGCCTCCGCCTCCGCATATTAAGAATATGTTTTTGTCTTTTGGGAACAAATATTCAAGTATTTGCATTGATTCTTTGTAGTTTGCTTTATATTCGCCATTTTCTTCTGTGAACAGTGTTGTTCCTTCATAGGTACTTCCTACTTTTTCTGGCAATCCTTTTACGTTTACTAAGTATGGGTATGGTACAACTTCAAATCCTTTTATGAAGCCTGATAGGTATGAATCTCCTCCGATTGCTTCGTAATTTCCGGGATCTTTTAGCATTCGCATATCTCTATATACGGTATCAGTTCTATTTAGGTAATTATCAATTGTTTTTTCATTGATATTTTTATCGATGCCAAATGTTCCTCTTAGTCCGTCTGTTATTTCGGGTTTAGGTAAATTTGTTTTTGTTTCTTTTTTTGTTATTAAAAATGTTGTTAAGCTTGTTAAAATGATTATTGTTAGATATATTAGTAATTGTTTTTTCATTTTTGCTCTCCTTTCATTTTTATTTTATATTTTTTTATTTAATAAGGCTATAATGTATTGGTTGAATCAACTCGAGTTTTGGTTGAGTTATTAATTTGCGCAAGTATCATTTAGTTTTAGGGGTATTTTATATGTTGTTATTTTTTCGTTTTTATCGGTTGCATTTATTTCAAGATACAGGCTATTATTTGTATATTCTTTACATGTTTTTGAATAAGATGGTACTTCTATATCTATTTCTTTTAAATAGTCTTCTAATTTTATGTTATTTCCTGTTTTACAGATACTTATTTCTTTTAGGGTATTTTTGTTTTTTTCATATAGTGTACATTTTATTTCTTTATATTCGGTTATATCAGTTGTTTCACAGTATTCAATATTTGTTATATGGATTGCGGTTTTATTTTTGTTATATGCTATTGTTCCTGATATATTAAAGTCATTACAGTTTGATGATATTGTTTTAAACTTAAATGATGATGAGTTTAATATTATTATTACTATTATTAAAATTATTATTAGAGATGTTAATATTATTAATAATAATGGTTTTTTATTTTTTTTAGGTATGTCTAACATTTCTTCTAGGCTTATATTGAAATCGTTTGATATTTGTTTTATTAAGGCCATATCGGGCATATTTTTTCCATTTTCCCATTTACTTACTGCTTGATATGTTACATTATATTTATTTGCTAGGTCATTTTGGGTTAGGTTATTTTTTTTTCTTATTTCTTTTATAAGTTTTCCAAATTTTTCTTGATCCATACTTACTCCTTTACTTGATAAATTGTTGCATAGTTTGAAAAGTCTAGTTTTTTTAATAGTTCCATACATTCTTCATAGTTTAGGTTTTCAATAAATTCGATTGTGTCAACTTTACAATAATTAAAGTCTATATAATTATTTACAAAATTAGAAAATACAAAGTGATAATTATTAATTTGTGTTATATAGTCTATTAGGGTCATTCTTTTTTCTAATTCAAAGTATTTTTTATCTAATTCTCTTTTTTCTAGGGTTTCTAATACCATTTTTTTAAATTCTTCGTGATTTTTTGTTGATAATTCTATAATCATAACAGCCATATTCTTAAATATTCTATCTATGCCGCTTCTTATACTTGTTAGTGAATATTTTTTGTTTGTTATTTCTTTAAAGTTTTTAGAGTTATCATTAAAATTATATTTTAAAAAATATGCTAGATAATAGGTTAATTTATTTTTTTCCTCTTTTGTAAAATTATTTGTTGGTACTTTAAATGCTAGTGTTACTTCTTCATTATAGTTTGGTTCAATTATTTTCTTTTCCTTACATACTACTTCAATTTTTTCTTTTTGGTCTAGTATTTTATAATTTTTGTTTTTTATTTTTAATTTTTTATAAATTTGTTCAATTTTTTTTACTATTTCTTTATGATTAAAGTTTCCTGACAACATTAATGTTTGATTTTTTGGTGTATAGAATATTTTATGGATTAGATTTAATTCTTTATTGGTTATTTTTTTTACATTTTCTATACTTCCTAGTACATTTATATAATCGTTTATATAGACTGCTTTATCTATTTCTTTTATATAATTATAGTTATGGGTATCTTGTTTTCTTTTGATTTCTTCATAGATTGGTTTTTTTATTTCGTTTAGTTTATTTGTAAATAATGGTTTATTTACCATAGTTATCAATTCTTCAAGGTGTTTTTCAAAGTCACATACGACATCTATATAAAACATTGTTCTAAAGTCGGTTGTATATGCATTACTGGCAACATAATTTTGATTAAAATAGGCGATCGCGTTATCGTATATGCTGTTTTCAACGATATTGTGTTCAAGTAGATGCGCTAGTCCAAAGGGTATTTGATATGTTTTATTATTGGCTCTAATTTTTCTTATTGCTGCTCCATAATTTACCATTAATTTAGCTTGCGTCATATTTTTTGTTTCATCTGGTACCATTAAAATTGTTAAGCCGTTTTTTAATGTTCTTTTATATGTTTTTATCATTTGTACTCCTAAAGAAGACTATACTTTTTAGTTCTATTTTTTTTATTTCTTGAATTAAAATATCTATATTTACATTTTGGTATATTTCAAGGATTTTTTTGGGTGATATTTCTTTCATATCTTCATAAATGGTATTTATTAGTTTATATCTTTCATAGTCTTCTTCTTTTAATAGATTTATTTCTTGATTTTTTATTAGTTTTTCTATATAACTTTTTAATTTTTCTTTGTTTTTTAA
Organism: Firmicutes bacterium CAG:884; assembly: GCA_000433875.1. Taxonomy (GTDB): domain Bacteria; phylum Bacillota_I; class Bacilli_A; order RF39; family UBA660; genus CAG-884. The sequence goes on along the minus strand of HF993342.1, from coordinate 32,229 downwards.
TTCTTCAAATATTTCTTTTATTGTTTCAATAAAGATTTGTTTATTTTTTTCATCTAATCCGGCTTTTATAATAAATATTCCTGGTGCAACATAGGTTGTTAGTTCAGTTTCATAAACAATGTTTTTTTCTACTCTTGTTTTTTCAAATATAAGATTGGTTGGTGTTTTATCAAGGATACCTAAAATGATTCTTAAATAATCGACATCTTCTTTTTTAAAGTTTTTTACTTGATAGCCTAAGAATAGATAATTTTGTTCTAGTGTTGTTTCTCTTGTTACATTAACTTTTTTTAATTCATTTATTTTTCTATAGTGACCCATTTCTAATTCAATGGTTTCTTCTTTGTATGGATAATATTTTTCAAATAATTCATTTACTTTTTCTTCGGTTATGTCTCCGTATACATACTTTATTGATTTATTTTTTTTGATATTTTTTTCATAGAATTGATAAAGTTTTTTTGGTGTTATTTGTTCTAAATATTTGGCCGATTTTTCATAACTACATCCTAATTCTTCTTTTTTATCAATTATTTTATAGAATTCTTCATACATTTGATTGATTTTATTTTCCATACTTTGTCTATTTCCTTCAACAAAGTAATCTTTTTCATAGTTAAACTTTTCAAGGTTAAATTTTTTATTTTCAACAAATGGTTCTTTTATTAAGGATATTGCTAGTTTAAATGCTTCTTCGATGTTATAGTCTTTGATAACTTTTTCTTTTGGTATTACAAATGAATAAACTATAAAGAATTTTTTTGATAGTGCTGTTAAATAGAGGTTGTTTCCTATTAATAATTTTTCTTTTTTTAATTCTTCTAATTCATTTGCATTATTATACTTTTTTGTTGTTGTCATTAATATATAATCTAATAATCTTATGTAGTGTGAATTTTTATAATTTTTTTTAATTGGAAAATAGTATACAAATTCGATTGTTTCACTTTTAGGATTTTTAATTAGTTTTGGTTTTGTTTCAAATCTTACTTTCATACTTCTTCACTTTCTACTAAAATAAGTGCTTATTCGCACTTATGTTCTTGGCTATTACAGACTTTTTTAGTTTCTCGCATTATATCTGTTATTCTATTTTCTATTTCTGGTAAAGCTTTGGGATCAATATCTGATAAATATACTTTTTCTTTTACTGTATCAATTATAATATTTCCCCATATTAATCCTTTTTTGATTGTTATATCGTTATACATATCTGGTGTTATACTTATAAGGAAATAACCGAATACTAATCTTTTTGTTGCTAGCATTATTCGTTTATTTGTAATTGCAATTATATACGTATTGACAAAGTCTAATGGATGTTGATTTTTTTGACCTAAAAAAAGATATAATATTTCTTCATTATCACTTAAGTGCATATCAATTATTTTACTGTGGCTTTTTAATCTCCAAGCTACAGTTTTTGGATATTTTTTTTTAAAATTTTGCGCTAATTCATAAGTTATGCTCATAATTCACCCTTCTTTTATATAAATATTATAAAATATTTTGATTGATTTTGCAATATGTTACTTATGAAAAAAGAATACTATTGTATTCTATATTATTTATCAAAAAAGTTTCTTTTATTTATTTTACTTGTCATAAATCTAAATGCTGCTTTTCTACTTGTTAGCCAAGTAAATCTAACATTATTTTTCTTATTTTTTATCATTTTATTTACTAAAAATTCTGCAATTATATCTGGTTTATCACCTAATATATTATATACTTTTTTAATTTTTTCTGGTAATTCAAAACTATTATTTCCCATAGAATGATTGACAAACTCAGTTATCATTATACCTGGCGCAAGGAGACCTATTTGAACATTTATTTTTTTATCTTCGACTTCGTGTGCTAGACTTTCTAAAAAGTAAGTTAAGGCTCTTTTACTTGTTCCATAAACTGATAGTCCGGTCATCATTGCATCATTACTTCCATAGCCTTCAATACCATATATTTGACCAAAGCCTTGTTTTATCATTTGGTTTACAGCTACTTTGGAACCAATCATTGCGCCTTTTAAATCAATATCTATTAATTTATCAATATCTTTCGTTTCTACTTGCCATATTGGAACCATTTCTTGATTAACCCCTGCATTATTAATCCAAATATCTATATTTTCAAAATATTTAACTGTTTCATTTTTAAGGTTTTCTAAATCTTCTTCTTTTGTTACATCACATTTTACACTTAATACTTTAGCATTTGTTTCAATTGATTTTAATTTTTCTTCAGCTTTATATAGTTCTTCCATTAGAATGTCACTTATAACAACATTATAATTGTTTTTTCTAAACTCTTTAGCCATTTCAAAACCTAATCCTCTTGCTGATCCTGTTATTACAACTGTTTTCATTTTTCCTCCTATATTTCAAAGTCTACTTTAATATATTTGCCATTTTCCAAATATTTGATTAAGCGATAATGACCTTGTTTTAATGTTCCATATTCACATTTCCAATCAATATTTAAATCAAGCATATTCTTTTTATCAATACCATATCCTAATTTATTTGAACATTTTTGATTCTCTTTTAATTCTTTCCATTCATTATTTTGATATTGTTCTATTTTAAATCCTGGTTTTATCATTATATCTTCTTCGGTATTATTTTCTATTATAATAGTCATATTTTCGTTTGTTATATTTTGAGCTGACATTTTAATATCTTCATTTTTATTTTCTTCTTTTACTTCTTTTGTACATCCTAATAATAAAAGTATTGTTATAACTATTAATATTTTTTTCATTTCTACCTCTCATTTTCATATAAATCATATCTGTTGTAATTATACCATTTTTCTATATTTTCATCTGAATC
>HF993342.1:0-29317 GCA_000433875.1 Firmicutes bacterium CAG:884 | reverse complement strand
TCTTCCGTTTGCTGTTATAAAGTTTTGATCGTTTACACATTCTTTTTTAACATAATATTTTTCATCTTTATAATTTGGGCATACATCTTTTATGTATTCTAAACCATTTCCTGTATGATATATATTATTTAAATAGTTATTGTAGATTAAAAAGGTTGATGCATCACATATGGCACTTACCTTTTTATTATTTTTAATAAATAGATCTATTAATTCTTTTAATTTTTCATTTCGAAATTTATTTTGTCTCCAAAAAGATCCACCACATAATATAAGCATTGTATAATCTGATATATCATTAATTACATCATCTATACCATAGTCTGGTAATACTTTTAGGCAGCTTCTTGATATTACCATATCATTTGTTTTTGATACTGTTTTTACTTCATATTTTTCTCTTATATTTCTTCCTATAAAGCAGATTTCATTGTCCGCATAATTTGTTTCAATATATATTAATACTTTCATATGTCTCCTTTAAAATTCGATTTTTTCTATTCTTGGTTTAATACTACTTAAGATTGTATAGAATAATACAACTAATGTACTTGATATTATTATTCCGCCTAATATATCTGTAAACCAGTGAACTCCTGATATTATTCTTCCAACAATTATTAATACCATTACTATTATTGATATGATATTTTCGATATCTGCTAAATTGTTTCTAAATAATTTCTTATTTATCATTATTGAACTTATACATATACATATACTCATTAATGTATGAGATGATGGATATGAAGGTTCAAGAATGTTATCTATTAATACTGGTCGATAGTTGATTACAACTTTTTCAAAGAAAATATATACACCAAGAACTAATATATAAAACAGACCTAATAAATATATTTCTTTATCTACTTTTAATAGGCTTTTTCTTGTAATTAATTGTTTTATTCCAATTATTACATATATAAATGCGATTAATAATGGAATTAAACCTATTATTTCAGTTATTTTATATATTGCCATATTTGATCCTATTAGGTTATGGAATAATTTATTTATATCAGCGAAGCCTACTAGACTTTCATTTGGGCCGATTGCCTTTACATCAATATTTTTAACTAATAGTGTAAACACTACCGATAATATTAATAAAGTTATGCTTGTTATTATATTTCTTTTTTTCATGTATTACTCCTTAATGATTTTAATGTTTTATTTATTAATGGTTTAAAGATTAGATAAAATATGTAGTCTATTGTACCGCATACTGTATTGGTTATTAAATCGGTTATATCAGATGATCTTGCGATAGTTACTACTGACATTAGTTTAATGTATAAAACAAATGATATGTAAATATACATTATTGTATTTAGTAATAAAATATCTTTTTTTTGCCGTTTTTTAAATAATTTTATAATTTAATATTAGAATTATTATATCTATTATTATTTTTCTTCACCATTATATTTTAATTATACTACTTTTTTTATTTAAGGTATAGTGTTTTTAGTTAGTTATTAATAAAACAATTGGTTAAGTATTTAAAAAATACACAATAATTTGTGTATTGCTGATTATGTAATTTTAGTATTACATTTTTTAATAGTTATTAGAGTGAATACTATTAATAATATTTCTGGTATAATTCTCTTATATTAATTTCATTATTTCTAACCCATAATTTTCTAACATATTAAATGTAGTGCTGATAAACATATTACTTAATCTATACATTTTTGAAATAATTAAAATAATTTCTTCTATTTTTTCATTTTGTATACCTTTATTTGCAAGATATTTTTTAAACTTTCTTTTTGAATCATTATCTTCATAATAATTATTGTCTAGATATTTAAGTAAATCATCAATTTTTATTGGTTTTCGTTTTATACTTTCTTGTATACTAATAATATTTTCTAAATGATTTATTTTCCATAAATAATCTTTTTAAGTTTTTATTACTTGTTTATGTAAAACTACTTTATTTTTAAGACACTTACACTTTCAATATGATATGTATTTGGAAACATATTGAATCCTTTTATGCTTATAATGTTATAATCTAATTTTTTTAAATCACGCGCTAATGTCATTGGATCACAAGATACATATATTAATTTATTCGGTTTTAAGTTTTTAATATCTTCTATCATTTTATCATCTAATCCACTTCTTGGTGGATCTACTATAATTACATCTGGTTTTAAATTAGTTTTTTGTTTTATATTTGATGCATTTGCTTCATAAAAATCAATGTTATTTAAATTATTTATTTTTTTATTTTCATTTGCATCTTTTATTGCATCTTTATTTATTTCTAGTCCAACTACTTTATCTGCTTTATTGCTTACAAATATACCAATTGTTCCTGTTCCACAATATAAATCAAAGATTACATTTGTCTTTGGTATAAGACTATCTATATATTTATACATTGCTGTTGCAACAGGTGTGTTTACTTGAAAAAAGGAATTACTTGATACTAAAAACTTATATTTGTCCATTTGCGCAATTATTTTATTTTTCCCATAAACTAATTTATCATTTATATATATACTTTCTACTTTCTTTTTTAAATAATCAACATTTATGTTAATATCTTTATTTGTTATGAATGTTACCATTGTTTCTTCCATACTTTTTATTATAATTTGATTTATATTATCTAATTTTTGATTTTCTTTTATTAATTTTATTATTTCATTAATTTTTTCTTTTACCAATAAACATTCATTTATTTCAACAATATCATTACTTCCTTTTTTATAAAGCCCTAATTTATTATTTTTTACTTGTAAAGTTATTTTGTTGCGATAGTTATATTTATTTAATTCTACAACTTCTTCTACTTTTATATTAGAGTTTGCATATTTATTTATAATGTTATTTATTTTATCTTGTTTATATTTATTTTGGTTTTTGATATGCATTATATCACAACCTCCACATATTCCATAATATGGACATAGTGGTTCTTCTCTTAATGAATCATTTTTTTTGTAATATTTTATTACTTTTCCTTCAGCAATATTTTTCTTTTCTTTTATTATTTCAACTTCTACTTCTTCATTCGGTAAAGCATTTTCTATAAAATATACTTTTTCGTTTTGTTTAGATATTCCTCTTCCTTGATGATCTAAACCTTCTATTATTAACTTCATAATTATCCCTCGTTTATATTATACCAAAAATGATGAGAAAACTCATCATATTATTTTATATATGGCATAAGCAGTTACTAAAAGTGCAAGTAAAATTAATATACCCAAGAATATTTTTAAAATTATATTATTCTTTTTAATACTATTATGCATATCTTTTAATTCTTCAAAATCTTTATCAACAAGGCCTAAGTTCATTGTTGCTCTTGTTGTTTCTTCAAAGTCTTCTTTTTCTTTTTCAATCATCTCTTTAATTGATCCATCTTTTAAGGTCTTTGTTGCCATTAAATCACCGAACATATCATCTATTACTTCCGGTTTTTCTTCTTCCTCTTTTAGTTTTTCAATATTTTCTCTTATTTCATATGGATTTTGTTTAAGACTTCTTTTTAAATTATCTTCTTTATAATTATTTCTTGCTTGCATTAATACTTCATTGATGTCATATGCTTTTTCTTCTTCGTGGTCATCAACAATTTCTTTAGGTACAGGGCTTATTTTCTTTTCATATTTTTTTTCTTCGGCAATCATACTTTTTATTGCTTCTAGATTTAATTCATTTGTTCCTGTTAATGTTCTTTCATTTGTTTTTATAGAATATTCACGACTATCATATAGTGTATCATAAAGACTTCTATTTCTTTGAGTTCTAGAAGTACCTTCAGTACTTCCATATCTATCCATCCTACTAGCCATAACCTCACCCTAATATAATAATATCACATTTTTTGTTTTTTTGAAATAGTATACTTGCTTTTTATGTTTTTTTTGTTTATAATTTTTTTTGGAGGTAATTTATGAAAATGACAGTTGATAAAAATGCTTGCATTGGTTGTGGTGCTTGTGTTGGTACATGTGATAAAGTTTTTGGTTTTGAGGATAATTATGCTGAAGTAATTGTTGATGAGATTCCAGAAGATTTAAAAGAAGATGCTATGGATGCTTTAGAGGGATGTCCTGTTGATGCAATTAGCATTGTTGATGAATCTTAATAGAATATTGAAGCAATTATATAAGCAATTATAATTGATATAGAATCCGCGATTATGCATACAATTGGTGCATAGCGGGTTTTTTTTATTTTTATAATGCCAAAATATAGTGTTAATACATAAAATGTTGTATCGCTTGTTGCTTCTATTAGTGATGCAAAGAATGATAAGAAATGATCAGGACCAAATGTTTTATATATTGAGATTAAGGTACTTAGTGCAGCATTTCCTGATAGAGGCCTTAATATAATCATTGTAATTATACTTGCATTTTTAGAAAAAATTTCAAGAATTTTACTATTTGTAAATATACTTACAGCAAATAGCATTGCTAGGAGTGATGGGAATATTTCAAGTATCATCGAAAATGATTCTTTTACGCCTTCTATAAAGTCTTCATAAATATTTGTTTTTTTATAGGAATAAATTAGAATTAATAAAACAAATAGTGGTAATATTATTCTAGTCATTTGTTAATTTCCTAAATATGTAATCAATTATTAAGCTTATAATTGTTGATAAAAAAGTTACAAGAATACAGGGTAATATTACTTTAGATGGATTATTTGAATTATAGAGTGTTCTAAGCGCGAGTATTGTTGTTGGAAAAAGTGTTAATCCAGAAGTATTCATTACTAGAAATGTTATCATTGATTTAGAAGCTCTGTCAGTATTATTTAATTCTTGTAGTGATTTCATTGCTTTTAAGCCTATTGGGGTTGCAACATTACCTACTCCTAGCATATTTATAACAATATTACTTGAAATATATCCTAATGATTTATGATTTTCGGGTATTTCTTTAAATAATGGCCTTATTATTTTGGATGTTATTTTTGCTAGTTTATCTATTAAACCCGCATTTTCTGCTATTTTCATTATTCCAAGCCAAAGCGCTATATTGGGGAATATTTGAAGGCATATACTTAAGGCTTCATTTGGTACTTTAATAATTGTTTCAGTTATATTATTTCCTGTTAATATAGAAAATACTATTCCTATGAATATTAAATTAAACCAGATTAGTTTTACCATAGTTTAGAAATCCATTCTTTGATTTTTTGAAATAATGACTTTTTTATTTCTTTTTTAATAAATATATCTATTTTTTTTAATTCTTTATCTTTTAATTTTATGACCATATTTCCTATTACTTCATTATCTTCATAGTTTTCTTTTTCTAATAAATTAATTTTAATTATAATGTTATTTTTTTCGATATTTGTTAAAGGATAATTAAAACTTTCTTTAATATAAAATGGTGCATTATAGTAATTTTCACCATATATTTCAAATGGTCCTTCTTTTACTATTTCGTAATTTTTATAATTTTCATAGGCTTCTTTATAAAGATTTTGATGATCTAAAAAATCATTTCCATCATTTAGAGTTACAATAACAAGGTTCAAATCATCTTTACTTGCTGTTGTTACTAAGGTTCTTTTCGCGATTTCGGTAAAGCCTGTTTTACCTCCGGTTGTATATTTATAAAGTGTTAATAATTTATTTTTATTAATCCAAAAATAGTTATTCATATTGGTTTTTAATGTATATTTTCTTGTTCCAGTTATCATTCTATATGTTTCATTTTTCATTGCATAGCTTGTTAATAAAGCCATATCATATGCTGTTGAAATATTTCCGCCGTTTTCTTCGAGTCCTGATGAATTATTGAATATGGTGTTTTTCATTCCGATTTCTTTGGCTTTTTTATTCATTAATTCAACAAAGGCTTTTTCATCTTTTTCTATTACATTTGCAATTTGCAAGGCAGCATCATTACCACTTCGGAGCATTAGACCATATACTAAATCGATTAATTTTAATTGTTCACCTGGTTTTATATAAATACCTGATCCATATGCTTTATTTACGACGTTTGTGACTGTTACTTCATCATATAATTTATCTGATTCTATCGCTAGTAGTGCTGTCATTATTTTAGATATTGACGCTATACTTCTTTGTTTATGAATTTCTTTTGCATATATTATTTTGCCTGTTGATTGTTCCATCAATATAGCTGATGTTGCGCTTGTTTCGTAGGCTTTTATACTTAATGGTATTAATAATAATATAATTAATATTTTTTTCAACCTTATCACCTATTTCAATATATGAAAAAAAGGACAAAATAGTCCTTATTGTTCTAATAATTGTTTTTTGATTTCAAAGCTTTCTTTGATTGATGCGTCAAAATTGTTGGTTTTTATTGTATAGTCAAGCCATTTAATTGCGCATTCTTTTAGATATGGTACTTCTTCATTCTTTATTGTTTCGTCTTCGTAGTATGTATTTATAAATGTTTCTATTCCTTCTTTATTTATTCCGTATTTTTTAGATATAAATAATAGACTTATTAAGATTGCAACATCATATATACTTGGTCCATATTTAGCATCATCAAAGTCTATAAATCCTATTTTATCTTGCCATTTATTATTATAGAATATATTTGATTTTGTTAAGTCAAAATGAAGAATTGATGTTCTTTTGAATGTTTTATCATTTTTAAATGGTATTTCATCTAGATTGTATTTATTTTCTTTGATTATGTCGTGGAATTCTTTTAGTTTTTTGGCAAGTAATATTGATGTTTCTTTATCAATTACTTGGAAAATATTTCCTAATGATTTACCTTCAAGGTATGAATAGATTACATAATATTTTTTGTTTATTATTACGTATCCTTTATTATTTTTGTTTAATATTATTTTAGGAACATTCATATTATTTTGATTTAAAAATGAATGAACGTTAATCATTGATAGCGTGTGTTTTTTACTATCATATATTTTCATTATATATTTAGTTGTTTTAGTATATATATTATATACATTACCTATTGTTGATTCTTTATTTTTGATGATTTTAGTTATATTTAAATTATATAATTCATTTAATTTTTCAAGCATACTTTCTCCGTTAATTATTAATTAAATCTAATATTTCTTTTAATTCTTCTATATTAATTGCTTGTTCTTTATCGCATACTGATTCTTCTTTACGATCGTGAACTTCTATTATTAGGCCATCGCATCCGGCGGCGACAGATGCTAATGAGTCTGGTTTTATCATATAACTTTTACCTGATGCGTGACTGGGGTCAACAAATATTTGATAATTTGTATTTTCTTTTATATATGGTATTGCTTGAATGTCTAAGACATTTCTTGTTGAATTATCGAAACTTCTTATTCCTCGTTCGCATAATATTACATTTCCATTATTTATATATTTTGCAGCATTTATCCATTCATTGTAAGTTGCTGATAGTCCTCTTTTTAATAGGACTTTCGTTTTATATTTTCCTAATTCTTTTAGTAGTTCATAGTTATACATATTTCTACTTCCTACTTGAATTATATCTATTTTATCAGCGTATTTTCTTACTTGTTCAATACTCATTAGTTCTGTTACTATTTTTAAGCCTGTTATTTCTTTAGCTTTTAATAAATATTCGATTCCTTTATCCCCTAATCCTTGAAAACTATCTGGACTAGTTCTTGGTTTAAAGGCTCCACCTCTTAGGTAGTCGACATTTAATTCTTTTAGTTTTTTAGCAATTCTTATGATTTGTTCTTCTGATTCAACTGCACAAGGTCCTGCTATAATTGTTACTTTATTCATTATATTCCCCCTTAAGTGTTTTTTATTGTACACTTATTTTTATATTTTTTCTACTTTTTCTTTTACTTTATTCCAAAAATCTTTAAGGTTTTGATATGATAATTTAGATTCAACTTCATTATAATTAACCCAAACTAATTCTTCTTTGTCTTTTTCAGCTATTTTTTTATTTGTTTTACCTTTATCAAGAGCGAGAAACATATATGTTTTTATTTGTCCTTCATAATTTGTATATTCTATTACACCTATTTCTTTATCTGAAATTAGTTTACAATCTCTTCCTGTTTCTTCGGTAGTTTCCCTAACTGCGCACTCTGATAATGTTTCATTTTCTTCTAAATGACCTTTAGGAAATGAATAATCATTTAATTTCTTTCGGTAAACTAGACCAATTTTTTTTAATTCTTTATTTATTAATATACATCCTGCTTTATTCATACTTCTCCTTAATATGTTCAAAGGAGCATAACCTGCTCCTTTGCTTTCCCCTTTCCTCTCCCTCATTTTATAGTTAATGTTTGGTAATGAATTATGCGTTTTAAATGTACTTTTGTGATTTATTTAAGCATAATTTGTGAGTAATTAGACTTTGCTTCTAAGTCAAGCATGTACTTTTTTGCCTCATTCTCAGGCAGAGAGATCACATTCACCCTATAAAACTAACAACATTTTTAGATTATTTCAATATTCCAATTGGCTTCTTCAATTGTATTCGAAACAATTCTTAATTCTTTAGACATTTTGTCTATTTCTTTTTGTATTTTTTTTACATCTACATTACTTAGTACTTTAATTTCACTTCTTGATACACGGCCAACAAGATTACTTGCTGTATTTACGATTGATTGATAGCTATTGATTTTTGATGTAAGGACATCTTTTTTTGCGATTAATTCTGTTATTGTTAAGTTATCATAACTTGTTTGATGTGTACAATTTGTTTTATTAATGCGTGCAATTAATACTTCTAATTTTTTATAGCATTTGTTTAGTTCTTCCAATAATTCTTCGGGATTTTCAGCTGTTTTTTCACCTTCTTGAACAACAGCATTTAATTCTAAGCGATATTTTAATTGAGCGATTTTTTGATTTAAATCATTTCTTTCTTGTAATGCAACTGCAAGTTTCATTTTATTCCTCCTTTAATTTATTTATGTTATTATACATATTTTTTTTAACAATTAATATTGTATCCTCATTTTCAATCATCATTAAATCACTTATGCCTATGGCATATATTTTTTTACCTTCTGTACTTATTAGTGTACAGTTTGATGATTTTAGATATGTGTTATTTTCATTTAAATTATTGTTATTTTTTTCTTTTGCTATTATTTTGTCTAATCCTTCAAATGAGCCGACATCCATCCATTCTAAATTACTTTGATATGGTTTAAAATATTCAGGATGTTTTTCAATTATTTCTTTTTCAAAGGATACTCCTTCGATATTATTATATATTGAATCTATTTTTTTATTTTTTTCAAATTCTTCATAAATATTATTCAAGTATTTTTGATATAGTTTTTTATATGAATTAATGTTTCCTACATATATACCAATACTCCATAGGGCATTTTTTCTTATTAGTTTCTTCGCGATATGAACATTTGGTTTTTCAATGAATGTGCTTAATTCATTTCCTTTTTTATTTGGAACTAGATAACCGAATTTGGGATCGGGTTTAGTTGGTTTTATTCCTAGTATTGTTATTTTATCATCTTTTTCTTTTATAATATTATTTAATGTTTTTGTTAATTCATTTATATTTCCGATATAGTGATCAGATGGAAATATGCCGACTATGGCTTCTTTGTGTTTTTTAGAAATCTTTGATAGTCCATAGTAAATCGCACAGGCGGTTTTATTTAGTTTGGGTTCTAATAAAATATTTTTTTTATCTATATTTTTTAGATTTTTATATAGTTCCTCTTTTTGATTAATGCTACCTACTACATATATGTTTTCATAGCTAAATACTTTATTTATTCTTTTAATTGTATTTTGGATTAGGGTTTCATTATTATATAAGTTTATAAATTGTTTTGATTTTGTTTTGGTGCTTATCGGCCAAAGGCGTGATCCTATTCCTCCTGCTATTATAAGGGCAATTTTTTCCATTTCTAACCTCTTTTTCTTTATCTCAATATATATTATTGTTTATATGTTGTCAAGTTCTTTTTGTAAATGAAATGACAACTTATTTTGTTTTTAAATATTCTAAACAATCTTTGAACATTTTATAGTGACCTTTTTTAAATTGGCTTTGTTTATATAGTTCTTCTATTTCTTCTGTACTTGCATATTTTACTTCTTCTACTTCGCCATCTTCTAATTTTATTTGATTTAAATCGATATTTTGTTTTAAATAATACAGATCGCAAAAAGTATTTGATCCTTTTGCTTCTTTAAATAAAATGGGCTTATTTATAATTATTCCTAATTCTTCTTTTACTTCGGTATATATTCCTTCCAAACTGCTTTCGCCTGATTTAGGGTGGCCGCCTGTAAATGCCCATAGTCCATCTTTAATTTTACTTCTTTTTTGAATTAAAAATTTATTTTCTTCATTTTGACTTATTAGAACTACTATTAATATATAATTATTTTTTGGTATTTCTTCATCTTTATATATAGATAGTCCTGTTAGTTTTTTGTTTCCATCATATAAGTCTCTTTTTTCCATAGTTTTCTCCTTAGCATAAAAAGAAAGATTACTTTCTTTCTAACTTTTTTATTAATTTTGCAAGGCCATATATAATACTACCACCTAAGAAAAAGGCAAATAGATAAATTAATAAAAATATTATATATGGTACTTTTTCATATATTATATTAAATACTGGTAATTCTGATGTATGGAATGGTGATATAAAGAACATTTCTAATCCGCCATCAATATTTAGATAATATGTTATAATATCTAGAGTTAAGGCTAGTGTGACTAATATTAGAAATACTGAAAAACCTTCTTTTATTACTTCTTTATATTTTCTATTTACTGAATGGGTTGCTAAAATATATGCGCCCATTACAACCATAAAACCGTGGTGCTGCATAGTTTGAATGTTTATTAATACTTCTTTTACAAAGACGGTATTAGGGTATAACATTACTGATACACCGGCTATTAAACCGAATGTTGCTAGGAATGAGTAACAGTATTCTTCAATTTTTTTGTTTTTTGTTAATCCTGCAACTAAGGCAACATACATTGGTGTGGCGCAAAATTGAAACGGGAATCCATACCACTGATAATTCCATATTCCATTATCAAATGAAAATGATAATTGTTTATATGTTTCAAATAGTATCATTATTATTGATATTACTAGCATTGTTTTCTTTTTATTTGGTTTCTTATATATTAATACTATAGTTATTAATATTGTTATTATTAAACATAATATATGAAACCATCCATAATTTGTTGGTTTTATCATTTTAAATGATTGTAAGAATGATAATACTTTTTCTAGATACTGCATAACTAACCTACTTTTCTTCAGGAATTACAAAGGCACATATTATATATGCTAGTATACCTGTTCCAAATGTTAGGGCAAATATAATCCATCCTAATCTTACTAGTGTTGGATCAATATTAAAGTATTCTGCTAGTCCACCACATACTCCGGCTATCATTTTTTCTTTTTTTGATCTATAAATCCTTTTTTCCATTTTATTCCTTCTTTCATTTATATTATATATTAAATTATATTTAATGTAAATATATGATTAAATGTTATATAAATGGTTAATATGATGATATTTTTATATAAAATAAATTAAGATATATGATATAATTATTTATAGAAATAATATAAAAAGGTGATTTTATGAAAAAACTAAATTCTAACCATTTAAAACTGATTGCAATTATAGCAATGACAATTGATCATATTGCTGATTTAATTTACCCTGGAATGCCTAATAATGTAATTTCAAATGTCTTACATATAATTGGTAGATTAACGGCACCTATTATGTTTTTCTTTATTTGTGAGGGGTTTTATTATACTAAAAATCTTAGAAAATATATTTTGAGATTGTTTATATTTGCTATTATATCGCATTTTGCATATTGTTTTGCTTTTGGTATAAATTATATACCATTTAGTTCCAGAAGTATTTTTAATCAAACAAGTATTATGTGGTCTCTTGCTTGGGCAGTAGTTGCTCTTTATATTGCAAACAAAACTAATTTAAGAGAGTGGATGAAGTGGATATTAATTATTTTAATAAATGTTATAACATTTCCAGCAGATTGGAGTTCTATAGCTGTAATGGCAATTTTATTTATGTATTCAAATAGGGGTAGTTTAAAAAAGCAATTTATAAGTATGAGTTTTTGGATTTTTATTTATGCAGTTATTTCATATTTATTTGTAAGTAAAACTTATGGATTAATTACAATAGCTACTCTATTAGCATATCCGTTACTTAATGTTTATAATGGTGAAAAAGGTAAACTAAAATGGATGAAATGGTTCTTTTATTTATATTATCCTTTACATTTAGCTATTGTTGGGATATTAAGAATAGTAATATATGGAAATGTACCATTATTGTTTAGGTAAACTGGAATTTATAAGTGAGATTAGCTAAAAAAATAGCTAATCTTTTTTTTTTCACTATCATATGACAAAATAATAATCGAAAATAAAAAATATCATATTAGAAGAAGATTAATAACTACTCTACTACAATTTATTAAATAAAGTAAGAAATGAAATAATTGGAATTACTAAAAAATATATTTAAGAAATAAAAAGTCAGAGCAATTTTAAGAGTAAAAAATAAAGCCCTTATAAAATAAGGGCTTTTTAATCATTAATGGAGCACATAGTGGGGTTCGAACCCACGCATAACGGAACCACAATCCGCCGTGTTAACCGCTTCACCATACGTGCTATCATATAATCCTTTGCGAATTACATATCATATTTTATCAGTTTTCTAATAGTTTTGCAAGTCTTTTTTGAATAAAAGTTTGACATTATTAATTTTATTATGTAAATATGAAAAATAGCGATGCAAAAGCATCGTTATTTTATACTAATTTTACAATAAAATATTTTTTCTTTCCTTTTCTTACAACTAATGTATCATTGTTAATTGCCATATCTTTATTAACAAAAATAGAATCATCATTTATTTTTTCTTCATTAATTGTAATTGATGAACTACTAACAAATTCTCTAGCTTCTCTTTTTGATGAACATATGCCTGTATTAACTAGAAAATCAATAATATTTAAATTATTTTCACTTGTTGTATGTGGCATATTTTTAAATACAAGTTCAAGTTCTTCATTTGATAAATCATTAACTTTTCCACTGAATAATGTTTCACTTAATTTTAAAGCTTTTTCATATTCTTCTTTTCCGTGCAAATCAGTTATTATTTCACGAGCTAATGCCTTATGAGCTAATCTTTTTTCAGGTTCTAAATTATTTGATTTTTCTAATTCTTCTATTTCTTCTTTAGTTAAAAATGTAAATATTTTTAAGTAACTTATTACCATAGAATCATCTACATTAACTAGGTATTGATATAACTCATAGCTAGATGTTAAATTCTTATCAAGCCATAAGGCATTTCCTTCTGATTTACCAAATTTATTACCATATTTATCTAAAACTAAAGGCATTGTAAAACCATATGCTTCTTTATTTTCGATTTTTTTAATTAATTCTAATCCAGTAGTAATATTACCCCATTGGTCTGATCCTTCTGCTTGTAAGATGCAGTTTTTTTCTCTATAAAGATGAAGGAAATCATATCCTTGTATTAATGTATAAGCAAATTCAGCAAATGTAATACCTGTTTCTAATCTTCTACTAATAATATCTTTACTAAGCATATAATTAACATTAATATATTTACCTACATCTCTTAAAAAATCTAGGAAACTAAAATCTTTCATCCAATCATAGTTGTTAACAATTTCAGCTTTTCCATTAAAAATATTAGATACTTGATTCTTTATACCTTCAATATTTTTTAAGACTGTTTCACGAGAAATAATTTCTCTCTCACCGCTTGGTCTTGGGTCGCCAATTAATCCTGTTGCCCCACCTACTAATAAAATTGGATGATGTCCTGCTTGCGCTAATCTTTTAGCAGTAACCAATGATGAATAATGTCCCAAATGTAAAGAAGGAGCTGTTGGATCTGTTCCCCAATAAAATGTTAGTTTTTCATTATTTAATTTATTTTTTAATTCTTCACTAGAAACGTCTTTAACTAGCCCTCTCCATAATAATTCATCGTATAATTTCATTTTGTTTCACCTCTTAGAAAATCTATATTACTTATTCCTATTCTAGCAACTCCTTTATCTATTAGAGCTTCTATCATTTCAATACTTCTTATACCACCGCTTGCTTTAACTTCTAAAATATCATTTTTGTGATTATTTATAATATCTATATCATCTAAGCTAACGCCTCTTGTTCCATAACCTGTTGATGTTTTTATAAAATTAACATATGTTTCATTACAAATATCTGTCAATTTACCTATTTCTTCTTCATTTAAATAGCATGTTTCAATGATTACTTTTAATGTTTTGCCATCTACTGCTGCCATTATGTCTTCAATTTCATTTCTAACATATTCATAATCGCCATTTTTAACAGCTCCAATATTAATAACCATATCAATTTCATCAGCACCATCTTCAACTGCTATTAATGCTTCCATTTCTTTAACTCTTATTGTATTTGCGCCTAAAGGAAAACCAATTACAGTTCCTACGTTTACTGTTGAGCCATCAAGTAATTCTTTTGCTAATTCTACATAGCAAGGGTTTACGCATACTGATGCAAAATGATATTCCATTGCTTCATTACATAAGTTTTTTATGTCTTCTTTTGTAGCATTTGCTTTTAAATTAGTATAATCAATATATTCTGCGTATTTCATAAATTTCCTCCTTAAATATAAAAACATTACAAATTATAAGGGCGATCATTCGCGGTACCACCTTATTTTGTAATGTTTATTACCTCATTATCTTAACGCGATTAACGATTTCAATTCAAGAAAAGTAATTCATTTTATTAAATCTGATTAGTTTTCAGCTGTGCACTAATTTTCTGATTTCCATTAATAAAACTACTTTTTTTCCATCACAATTAAACTATATATATATTATCAATATATTTTGTTTTTGTCAATTTTCTTCATGTATTTTTTCAATTATATTTTCGATTTTCTTACCATATGCTATTGATTCATCATATACAAACTCTAATTCTGGCATATGTCTTATATCAATTCGATCACATAGTTTAGTTCTTAAAAAGCCAGAAGCGCTATTAAGGGCTTTTAACGTTGATTCTTTTTTTTCTTCATCAAATACAGTTACATATATTTTTGCAAATGATAAATCATTAGTTACTTTAGCTGCCGTTACAGTAACAAAACGAATGTCGGGATCTTTAATTTCTGTTGCAAGCAAATAAGATATTTCTTTTACCATTGCACTTTCAATTCTTTCTATCTTAATACTCATCTTTTTACCTCTACCATTTCATATGCTTCAATTACATCGCCTACTTTAATATCATTATAGTTATTTAATGTAATTCCGCATTCAAGTCCTTTTTTTACTTCTTTAACTGCATCTTTTTCTCTTTGTAATGAACCGATTTCACCATTATAAATAACAACACCATCTCTTATTAATCTTGCTTTGGCATCCTTTTTAACAATACCTTCACTTATATATGATCCTGCAATTGTTCCTATTTTAGAGAATTTGAATAATTGTTTTACAGTTGCTTCACCAATTATTTTTTCTTCATAAACTGGTTCTAGCATTCCTTTTAAGGCATCAGTCATTTCTTCTACTGCTTTATATATAATATCGTAAAGTCTTATTTCTACACCTTGTTCTTTAGCATAATCTTTAATTTGATTGCTTGGTCTTACATTAAAGCCTACGATTATAGCACTTGATGCTTTTGCTAAAACGATATCGCTTTCAGTAATTGCGCCTACTGAACTTCTGATTACTCTTACTTTAACGTTTTCAACTTCAATTTTTTCAAGAGAGTTCTTTACAGCTTCTGCTGAACCATTTACATCTGCTTTAATAATTACATTAACTTCTTTTACACCTTCTTGAACGCGCGAGAATAAGTCATCTAATGTAACTGCTTTTGATCCTCGGCTTGCATTTAATCTTTGAGCTTCTTTTCTTTTTTCACTTACTTGTTTTGCTTCTTTTTCTGTTTCAAAGGCCATAAACTTATCGCCAGCTGATGGGACTTCATTAATTCCTGTTATTTCAACTGGTGTACTTGGCATTGCCGAAACAATTTCATTTCCCATATCATTTTTAAGGCTTCTTACTTTTCCAAATGATGTACCAACAACAATTGGATCGCCGATTCTAAGGGTTCCGTTTTGGATTAAAACGGTTACGACAGGACCTAAGTGTTTATCTAGTCTTGATTCAATAACTGATCCGATTGCGTATCTATTTGGGTTTGCTTTATATTCTTCCATTTCAGCAACTAATAAGATATTATCAAGTAATTCTTCAATTCCTGTTCCAGTTTTAGCAGAGATTTTGTTATATAATGTATCTCCACCCCAAATATCTGGTGTTAAACCATATTCTGCTAATTCTTGCATTACTCTATCTGGATTTGCTCCTGGTTTATCTATTTTATTAATTGCAACAATTATTGGAACACCTGATGCTTTAGCGTGGTCAATTGCTTCTTTTGTTTGTGGCATTACACCATCATCAGCTGCTACAATAATGATAACGATATCAGTTATTTTAGCGCCTCTTGATCGCATTTCTGTAAAGGCTGCGTGACCTGGTGTATCTATAAATGTTATATATTCATCTTTATATTTTACTTGGTAAGCTGAAATATTTTGTGTTATTCCTCCAGCTTCACCTAGTGCAACATTTGTCTTTCTTATTGTATCTAAAAGGGTTGTTTTACCGTGATCGACATGTCCCATAATAGTTACAACAGGCGCTCTTTTGACCATATCTTTTTCATCATCAATAATTTCATATTCTTCAAAATTACTAACATCTTGTGCTTCAGCTCTTTTAAGTTCCTTATTATAGTCTAAAACTAGTATTTCAGCATTTTCAAAACTAATACTGTTATTAAGAGTTGCCATCATTCCTAAATTGAAAAGTTTTTTAACAAGTTCAGCTCCGTTTACACCAATTTCACCAGCTAATTCACTAATTGTCATATTTTCCTTATATAATACAACTTTATCATTAGTTCCTTTGTTAGTCATTAACTTGTTTTTATTTTTATACATTTCTTTTTTCTTATTTAAGAACTCTTTTTTATTTGGTACTTCTTTTTGTTTTTTTAGTTTTTCTTTTTTAACGGTATTATCAACATTTATTTTTGTTTGTTCAGCCATTTCTTCGGCACGGTCTTCTAATTCTTCTAAATCTTCATTTTGAAAACATGCGTCTAATTCTGTTATGGCTTCATCATCCAAATAATCATCTTCTGAGTTTACAGAAATACCAAACTCCTTACATTTTCTTATTACTTCATCTACTGTTTTATTCATATCTAATGCATATTCTAAGACAGTCATCATAATAATCACTCCTTTCCTAAAGTTCTATTTCGATTTTTTTATTTTTGGGTTCATATTTTCTATACTTTACTGAACAAGTATCTAAAATATTTTTTGATACTTTTATTGAGTCAGTATCTTTATATTTATCATCCATATAGATAATTTCTTTTATTCCGGCTTGAACGATTGCTTTGGCGCATTCATTACAAGGAAATAATGTAACATAAACTTTACATCCTTTTACTATACTTGGTGAATTAAGGATTGCATTTAATTCAGCGTGGCATACATAGGCATATTTGGTGTTTGTAAAGTTTCCTTCTCTTTCCCAAGGCATTGTGTCATCATTATAGCCAGTTGGGCTTCCATTATATCCTGTTGATATTATTTTATTGTCTTCATTTACAATACAAGCTCCAACGGTTGTTGATGGATCTTTACTACGCATTGATGCAAGGTATGCAACACCCATAAAATATTCATCCCACGATATATAATCTTTTCTTTTCATAAAACCTCTTTTGCTTCTTCATAAACGCTATCATCGATAGCTACTTCTAAGTGTTTTTCTAATATTTTTGTTTGCTTAGCTTTTTCTATAACACTTGCATCTTTTTTTACGTAAGCGCCTCTTCCATTCATTTTACCTGTTAAATCAACCCTAACAACACCATCGGGACATCTTACGATTCTAAGCAAATCTTTTTTAGGACACTTTTCGTGTGTTACTATACACGTTCTTTCTGGTATCTTTTTTACTTTCATCTTTTCTTTACCTTCTTCTTTTGTTTATAACCTTCTAATTTTCTTGGTGTTCTTCTTACTTTGTACTTTGTTTCATAATAAGTTATAAGTTTTATTATTTCATAATCTTCTTTTGTTAAAGGGGTTCCTTTAGCGTTTATATATCTAAAGAACCTTTGCCAATCATCATATGCTTCAGGTACATAGACTTCTAAATAGTTTAAATGGTCGTGAGCTTTTCTTGATAAGATTGCTCCGTTTTCTATTGTTAATTTACCGCCATATCTTCTTTCAACAATGTGGTGATAGGTATATGGATTGCTTTTTGTTATTTTATAACCCATCCAATCTATATTTCTGGGTTCATATATTCTTATTAATTGACAAAGTACTGTATTCATAAAAACTCCTAAATTAAATTAATTCCCATTTTTTTGGCATCTTCTTTTGTTTTTATATCTAGATGATATTTTGTTAGTTTAGATGCTAATTTAATGTTAATGCCTCTTTTTCCGATTGCTAGTGATAAATTGTTTTCATCAACAATTACCATTGCTTCTTTTTTCTTTTCATCGGTCACAAAAACACTTACATCTTTAGCTGGACTAAGTGCGTTTTTAATAAACTCACTTGCGTCACTTTGATATGCTATTACATCGATTTTTTCACCGTTTAATTCTTCAATTATACGATTAATTCTTGATCCTTTTTCACCAATGCAAGATCCTACTGGGTCAACTTTAGGGTTTTCACTGTAAACCGCAATTTTTGTTCTAAGGCCTGGTTCTCTTGCTACACTGTAAATAAGGATAATTCCTTCATTAATTTCTGGGATTTCTAATTCAAATAGTCTTTTTACAAATCCATAATGATTACGAGATAATAAAATTAATGGTCCTTTATTATTGTTTTCAACTTTTGTTACATAAACTTTTATGTTACTTCCCATTTTTATTTTCTCGCCTGGAATGCATTCGCTTTTTGGAAGAATGCCTTGGGCTTTGCCAAAGTCAATATAATAATTATTTTCATCTTCCATATTTGCGATTCCTGTCATCATTTCATCTTTTTTATCAGCAAATGTTTCTATTATAACATTTCTTTCTGCTTCTCTTATTTTTTGAATAACAACTTGTTTGGCTGTTGCAGCTGCTACACGGCCAAAGTCGTGTGGTGTTACTTCTTCTTCGATAGTTTCGCCGTATTCAATGTTTGGTACAATAAGTCTTGCTTCTTCTAATGTTAAATCAACATCTGGGTTAAATATTAAGTTTCCTTCTTCATCTACTTCATCTTCTCTTCTAACTGTTTTGAATGAGTAAACTTTAATGTCACCTGTTTCACGGTTAATGTCTACTCTTACGTTTGATAGAGAATTATAATTTTTCTTATATGCTGCTGTTAATGCTAATTCCATTGCATCATATATTACATCTTCACTAATACCTTTTTCTTTAACTACTAATTCAACAGCTTTTTTAAAATCTTTTGCTTCCATAACTAACCTCTTTCTATAGAACTTACATCAAGTATATAACTTCCTTCTATTGGATCTTCTTTATCTAATATTGGATTAATTAATTCCGATACTTTAACGCAGTCTTCAACACTTACTATATCAGTTTTATCAATAAATATTCTTAAAAATAATGTTGTTCCTTCTTTTTCAAGTTTAACATCACTAAGAATATATCCAGCTTCAACTATTGGTTTTTCAATTAAATTTCTAATTTTTTCTTCCACTTTTTTCACCTCAAATTAATTTTATAAAAAGTGGTTATTTGCCACTTGTCATTTACATTATATCATAATAATTATATTTTTTTAACTATATTTATTAATTTTTTTGATTTTTTTTGATATAATAATGAAGATTGGAGATAAAGATATGAAAAATTATAAAAAAAATGCTTTAATTGGTTTAGGAATAATCCTTTTTTACTTTTTATTTAATCATATTGTTTTAATTATTCTTAATTATTTGAATATAAAACCTGCTACTTGGAGCGAGGTAAATCAGGTTATATATTTGCTTTTTATTACGTTTTTTATGCTTTTTATAATTATACTTGTTTATTATAAGGAAATTAGAAAAGAGTTTAAAGATTTTAGGTTAAATTTTAAGGCATATTTTAATGAGTATAAAAAATACTGGCCGATTATGATTGTTTTAATGACTCTTTCATCGGTTTTTGTTTCTTTTTTTACTCAAGGTATTGCTCAGAACGAGGAAGTAATTAGGGAATCGCTTTATAGGAGCCTACCATATTTTATATATACTTGCATTTCTTGTTCTCTTACTGCGCCTTTAATGGAAGAATTAGTTTTTAGAAAGAGTATTAAAAAAATAGTTCCGCAAAAATATTTATTTATACTTGTTTCGGGTTTAGTTTTTGGTTCAATGCATGTTATTGGTCAGGCTTCAAATATGATTGAATATTTACATATTCTTTCTTATAGTATGCCGGGTTTTGTTCTTGCTTATACTTATGATAAAAGTGATAATATTTTTGTTTCTACTTCAATTCATTTTTTCCATAATACTATTCTTCTTTTATTTCAGATTTTATTAATGATTGGTGGTATTTTATGATAAAGAGAAAGGAAAAAAAGCATATAATGTTAAGGGTTATATTAATTATAGTTTCTTTATTTGTTTTATTTATTTTGTACTCTATTTTTATTGGTACAAAGGGGTTATTTGTTAAAGAATATATGGTAAGTTCTAATATTCCTGATTCGTTTGATGGTTTAAAGATTGTTCATATTTCTGATATTCATTATAATAGAAGTTTTAAGAAAAAGGATTTAAGGAAATTAGTTGATAGAGTTAATTTAATAAATCCTGATATTATAGTTTTAACTGGTGATTTGCTTGATAAAAAGATCGAGCCTTCTGATTCTAAAGAAACGCTCACTAAGTATTTAAAGCAAATGAATGCTAAATTAGGCAAATATGCTATTAGTGGTAATCATGATTTAAAATATGATTATTATGTTGATATTTTAAAGGATTCGGATTTTAAAGATATAGATAATACTTATGAACTTATATATTACAAGGATTATGATCCAATTATTATTGCTGGTTTATCTTCTTGTTTTGATGATAAAAATATTGATGATAAATTAGAAGAATATAAGAAATATATTGCGGAAAATGATGTAAAATATAAGATATTATTACTTCACGAACCGGATACTATTGATAATTTGAGTGAAAGGTTTGATTTAATATTAGCTGGTCACTCACATAATGGTCAGGTTAGGTTACCTTTAATTGGTGCGACTATATTACCGGATGGTGCGAAAAGATATTATGAAGAGCATTATACGATTAATAATACTGAGCTATTTATATCTAGTGGGCTTGGTACGAGTAGTTTACCTCTTCGTTTTATGAATCATCCTTCAATTAATTTCTATAGAATAAACAAAAAGAGTTAAGTTTTAAACTTAACTCTTTTAATCGTTAACTCCATCAATACAATTATCGTAAATCCATTGTTTTATTTTTTTGTAATCATTTGTTTCGTAAAAATCAATTAATACTGTAAAATATTCACCGATTTTTTCTACGGGAACAGCTATAATTCCTTGACCATTTTTAATCATTTCCTTATTTGCAACAAGGTTCGCGACTCTTTTGTTTCCGTCTTTAAACATTTGACTTCTTTGAATCCAGCAAAATAGTGTTATACATCTATCGAGTGGATTATCTATTTTTTTGATTTCTGCCAATTCATTATCGTAGTTACATTCGCTTGGTAATTTAGGTCTCCAAGATGTTCCTGTTATTCCAACACCACAATCACGATAATCTCCCAATGGTTCAACATTTTGGCCTTTGCATATTTGAAAATGAATTTTCTTTATATAGTCCATTGTTAATTCTTCGTTAATTGTATTTAAAACTAACTCCCAAGCATCTTTTAATCCTTTTAATTTTAGCATATCATCAATTGATATTTTTCCTGTATTAACATTGTTAAAGAATGCCATCGTGTCAGCAAATGTTACAGCAATTCCTTCTAGATTCGCACTCTTATATAAATTATCGACTAGTTTTCGTTTTGCAAAAAATATATTATTATCTTTTGTCATATTATATATACTTTCCATTTAAATCCCTCCAAAATACTTATAATGTGATTATAGCATTTATTTTATTTGTTTTCAATTATTGTAATAAAAGTTAAGCATTAAACTTAACTTTTTTCTTTATATTTAAATAAATATGATGGTCTATGACCTCTTCCGGTAACCATTTTATCTGTTTTTATAACTTTGCTCGATATTATTCTTCTAAATGCAGGATCTAGTAATTTTTTTCCTAAAATTACTTCATATACTTGTTGTAATTCTCCAAGTGTAAAATATTCTGGCATCATATTAAATACTATATCTGTATAATTTATTTTGTTTTTTAGTCGTACTATCCCAGTTCCAATAACAATAGAATGGTCAAATGCTAGATAATCATTTTGAATAACTTCGTATTTATATTTATTAGTTGTTTTTTCTTTTAAGATCTTTTTTAGTGCAACACTAAATCTATCTATATCATTATCAAAATTAATTGTTATTTTATCATCTGATTCTTCAAAATCTATTTTAAACCAAGATGTATTTTCATTTAATTTTATATTTAAATTATTTTTATCAATTAATCCTATATAAGATGTAGAAATAATTCTCATTCTAGGATCTCTATTTACATCACCAAATGTATATAATTGTTCTAAATAAACATCATCAATATTGGTTTCTTCTTTTAAAATCCTTTTGGGGGCATCTTCTAAGTCTTCATCAATTCTAATAAATCCTCCTGGTAAACACCATTTATCTTTGAAGGGATAATTTTTTCTTTTTACTAAAAGAACGCTATAAAATTTGTGGCTTAATTTACGATAGTTTGTATCTATTTCATTGGAAACGCTAAAAAGCGCAATATCAGTTGTACAGGATAGTTTTTCAAAACAACTCGAATCATAATTTTTTAAAAATTCTTCTTCACTTTTATATTCCATAATTACTCACCTTTTTCAATACAAAATACAGCGTATAAAGGAACTGATTTTATTTTTTTATTTGAATCAAATCCAAAGTTACGACTACTTATTCTTATCGCATATGATGGATTAAATAAATCCATATAAGAGTTTAAACTTTTTGATTG
Source organism: Firmicutes bacterium CAG:884 (assembly GCA_000433875.1). Taxonomy (GTDB): domain Bacteria; phylum Bacillota_I; class Bacilli_A; order RF39; family UBA660; genus CAG-884. Next base: position 6,065 of record HF993342.1, on the reverse strand, counting down.
TTTGTTACTTGCTGCTTTAACTTCAATTGGAATAATTCCGCTTTCGTTATATAGTAGAAAATCAATTTCAGCCTTTCCTTTACTTAACCAATAGTAAAGGCTATGATTATTACATATTAATTGAGTTGCTACATAGTTTTCGGCAATTGATCCTTTATATAAAGATAAGTTATCTGTAATGATATCAGAATATCTAATTTCAAGTAAATGATTTAATAGTCCAACATCACTTAAAAATAATTTAAAGAAATCTTCTTCTTTATAACCTGCTAATGGGATTTGTGGTGTTGAAACACGGTATGATGTCAACACTAAATTACTTGCTGATAACCAATCTAATGGTAGTTCATATTCTCTTGTTCTAGAGTTTCGATCAATTTTTGAAAATTGAAATTTTTTTGATTCATTTGCTAGTTGGCTTGGTATAGATTTATATGTTTTTTTTATTTTTAATGTTTCTGATTCGTTTATTACATATTTACTCATATCATTAAAATATGCTTCGATTATATCATTTTTTATTGATGAATCATATTTCATTATATCGCAGTTAACGGAAGTAAAGTTTTTAACTGATTCTGGCATTCCACCACAAATTAGATAGTATCTATAATATTCAAGTGCTAGAGAATGAAGTTGAGCTAGCATAGGTGTATTTGTTTTATAGCATTTTTTTATTTCATCAATTAACATTTCACGATTGTTTGCTAGTAAAAACTCTTCGAAATCCATCGGATATAATGTTATCATTTTTACTTTGCCTACTGGGAATGAATATTTGGTTCTTTTTAGTTTTACTCCTAGTAATGATCCGGCACATATAATTCTTACATTGTTGTGTTTTTCACAAAAATATTTTAGTTCAAAGATTAAAGCTTCTGATTCTTGGATTTCATCTATAAATAGGATTGTATTTTTTTCTTCTAAATTATGATTTAATAGTGTTTGTAGATAGTTGAATTTTTGATCAGAGTCTATATCTTTACGATCATATAATTCTACGATGTTATTGCTACTGAATAGATTAACATAAATATAATTTTCATATTCATTTTTACAAAAGTCATCAATAATATAGGTTTTTCCTACTTGTCTAGCTCCTAAAACAATAAGTGGCTTAATGTTTTCTTTTTCATTTTTCCATTTTAATAATTCATTATATATTTTTCTTTTCATTTTCTTCACCATATTAAATATAGTACATTTAATTGTAATTGTCAAGTTAAATCACGTTTTTTGAACGACTTTTATACATAATTTACACGTTTTTAGAACGACTTTTATATCAAACTTACACGTTTTTAGAACGACTTTTGTATAATTCATTATTTATTATGTATTTAATGGTTCTACTATCAAGTCTTTCATATAGTTTAGAAATATCATTTCTTATACTGCTTGATGATATATTACTTGCTTCTATATCACATTTTATAATATTTTTATTATTAAATGATTTTATTACATTTGAGAACTCATTATTTCTATCAATAACAAGTAGTTTGTAATTTTTTAAAATATAGTCATATTTTTTCCAATTTTTAAAGTCTTTTAAATTATCACATCCACATATAAAATATACTTTGTCATATTTTTTACTAAAATAGTCAAGTACCATATATGTATAAATGTAGCCGAAGCGCGCTAAGGACGAGACTAATAAGTTATTATTTCCTTTAATCATTTGCTTAACCATATTATATCTATCTTTAAATGGTAATAAATCTTTTTTATTATAATTATCTTGAACGGGAACATATATTATTTTATCTACATAACCTTTTTTAATTAATTCTAAACCAATTCTTTTATGCATTTTGTGTGGTGGGTTAAAGGAACCACCAAATATTCCTACTTTCATATTTTTTTGTATGTTGGTATATTAAATTTATGTTTAGAATTATTATGAAGTGTTTTTATTTTGTTTTTTGTTTCTTCATCTATTATATTACCATTTATGTAAGATGTTATATCTTTATAACTAACGCCTAATTTTTCTTCATCGGTTAAATTAGATAAACCATCACTTGGTGCTTTGTATAATACTTCTTTTGGTACATTTAATTCTTCACCAATACTTATTACTTCATCTACTGTAAGATCGGCTAGTACTGATATGTCGTGTACAGAGTCGCCGCCTTTTGTAAAATAACCAACATATAGTTCACATTTATTTGATGTTCCTGCTACGATATATGTTTTATTTTTGATATTTGTATAAAGTGCTGCCATATAATAAAGTGTACTCATTCTTAATCTTGGTTTAATATTGATATCACTATTTAGAGTATTTTTAAAGTTACCTAAGTTTTTTAATTCGTTTTTAAAGGTATCATATACATTTGTTAAATCAAAATTTTTTAATTCAAATTTATAGTAATCACTTATTATTTTTGCTTTTATTTTATCATCTTCATTTGAGTGACAAGGTAGTGTAAAACCTATTACATTTTCTGGTCCGATTGCTTTACAGAAGAGTGCAGCAACTACTGCGGAATCTTTACCACCACTTATTCCAATTACTACTCCTCCTAGATTATTTTCTTTATAGTAATTTCTTATAAAATCTATTATTTTATTGGTTTCTTTTTTAGCATCAAACATATTATTTCCTCCTATTTAATTAATTTTTTTACGTTTTTATGTTCTGCAATTAGTTTATTTTTTAGTTCTAGTAACTTTACACTTAGGTCAACATAGTATTCGTGAGGATTAACTTTTCTTTTTATTTCGGGATAAATTGTTTCGAATTCTTTCGTGCAATAATTTCTAATTTCATTGACGCTCGGCAAATTATAGACTAATTTTCCTTTTTGATAGATTGGTACTTGTAATTCTCTTAGGTTATAGTTTGTTATTTCTTTTTGTTTCCAAGTTTCTATTGGATGAATTAGTGTATATTTGTTTTTGCTTATTTTTTCATCATATAGAGCAATTACGTCTCCTAGGGCAAAGCCTGTTTGTTTATCATAGAAGCGATAAACTTTTTTATAGCCTGGATTTATTGTTTTAACGCTATCATCACTTACTTTGATTCTTGGTTCAATTTTTTCGTTTTCGACTGCTACTAATTTATATACACCGCCTATTCTTTCTTTAGGCGCGGCAATATTATCACCTGCTCCAATGCTATCAAATGTTGCTCCGTTTTTGATTAAATCATTAATACTTTCTTCATCTAATCCGTTTGATAAACATATTTTGGTATCATATAGGCCTGCTTCATCAAGCATTTTGCGGGCCATTTTTGATAGATAGACAAGGTCTCCACTATCAATTCTAATTCCGTTTAATTTATATCCGTTTGGTTTTAGGTAATCATTATATACTTTTATAGCATTTGGAATACCGCTTTTTAGTGTATCATAGGTATCTACTAGTAAAACTATATTATATGGGTTATTTTTTACATATCCAAGGAAGGCATCATATTCATTTTTTTCTTCGGTTACTAATGAGTGAGCCATTGTTCCCATAACCGGTATATCATATAGGTATCCGGCTTCAGTATTAGATGTTCCAGAGCATCCTCCTATATAACCACATTTGCTTGCTGTAATTGCGCCTTCTATTCCGGATGCTCTTCTTGCGCCAAACTCCATTATTGGAATGTTTATGGCTGCGTTACAAAGTCTTTTTGAGCTTGTTGTTATTAGGGTTTCATAGTTAAATGATGCTAGTAAGGCTGTCTCAATAATTTGAGCGACAATTATTGGTGCTTTTACGGTTATTATTGGTTCGTTTGGAAATATTGGTGTTCCATCTGGTATAGCATATATATCGCCTGTAAATTTTAGATTTTTTAAATAGTCTAAAAAATTATCATTAAATATTTTTAGTTGTTTTAAATAATTTATTCTTTTTTCATCAAATTTAAAGTTTTCTATATAATTTATTATTTGCTCTAATCCACCTGATATTGCATAACCGCCATTAAACGGATTTTTTCTATAGAAGACATCAAAGTATACTATTTCATCTTTTTTATTTTCGTTATAATATGTTTGAGCCATTGTTAACTCATATAGGTCTGTCATCATTGTTTTATTCATATATTCCTCCAAGTTTTTACTAATTTTATTCCGGCATTGTTCATTATTTTAAATGCAATTTCATTATATTCTTCTCTATTATGGTTTGGGCCGGAATATGTTTCAACTACATCTTTTGGTACAATAATATCAATGTTTTTATTGTTTTCATCAAAATAGTTTTGCAAATCAAGTGCTAGATTCATAACACATATATCTGTGCAACAGCCGCTTAAGATGATTTTTTTTAAGTTTTTTAAATTATCTATATATTCTTTAAAACCTTTTGCGTACATCGCACTTGTTGAATTTTTAGTGAATGCTACTTTTTCATATTCTTTTAATTCATCTATTACTTGTGATTCTTCGGTTTCTTCTAAGCAATGTACTGAAAATCTATCAAATTCTCTAGATTTTATTTTGTGCGTATCTTTAATAAATACAATATTACCTCCTTCTTTATTTATTTTTTTTATGAGTTCGATATTGGGATTTATTATATGGTTTATATACTTATCAGCCATATTTCCTTTTTTTATAAATCCGTTAACCATATCTACTACTATTAACAATTTCATATTACCATCCTTTCTTTTTAATATTTTGTTAATATCAAATTATATTTTTTAAAAGAGTTTTTTTCTTCTTATTAACATTATATTAAAAACAAAATAAATTGTCAATATGTTTTTATCATTTTGTTAAAAAGATGTATAAAATTAAAATCAGGAATTAACCTGATTTCATTTTATTATATTTGTTTTCCTTTTACTATATTACTATTAGCTGATTTAGTTGCAATCATTTTATCTATTAAGCTTTGTGTTTGTCCTTCGGCAATTGTATCTAATGCCGCAATATAATTAACTATTATTTTGGCATTAGGATCAGTTGCAGCTCTACTAAACATATATCCATAATTCGTTACGTTTGCATTCATTATATTTATTTGTGTTTGTAGTTTCTTACAATCAGAAAACATAGAATACATTTTTGTTACACTCGAGGTATTAAAATTACTTAAATCCAAAGTTGTAAGATTTGAACAATTATAAAACATTTCCCACATATTTGTTACTTTTGAAGTATCAAAATTACTTAAATCTAGGTTTGTTAAGGATTTACAATAAGAAAACATACCACTCATATCTGTCACTTTGGATGTATTAAAACCATTTAAATCTAAACTTGTTAATGATGAACATTCATAAAGCATATAGCTCATATTTGTTACTTTTGATGTATTAAAACTATTTAAATCTAAACTTGTTAATGATGAACAAACATTAAACATACACGACATATTTGTTACTTTTGATGTTTTGAAACTACTCAAGTCTAAACTTGTTAATGATGAACATTCATTAAACATACCATTCATGTCTGTTACATTCGAGGTATTAAAATTACTTAAATCTAAACTTGTTAATGATGAACATTTAGAAAACATACTACGCATATCTGTTACATTTGATGTATTAAAACTATTTAAATCTAAACTTGTTATTGATGAACATTTAAAAAACATAAGATCCATATTTGTTATTTTTGAGGTATTAAAATTATTATTGAAGTTAATGATTTTTAAATTAGAAAAATCCGAAAATATTTTCAAACAATCAGTAGGTGCAAATATTGGTACTTCACTTACTATATATAAATTATATAAAGTCTTTTCTGTAGTTGTACTTGTACTACTATCTGTTTCAGATATAGTTAATCCACTATCTATTAAATAACCATATACTTTTTTATTTTGACTTGTACTATATGATATATCCCAACATAAATTTTCTTCTGTACAACTGCTAGGTAAATTACTTAAATCATTCCCAAAATTAATTGTTCTTATATATTTTTTATATGTATTATTCCAAAACTCTGTTCCACCATTTGCACTATATTCTCTATACCCATTCTTCATCATAGCATATTCACTTATCTGTACTGCACTTACTTTTATCTTTGCTTCAATATTATCCACATTTATAAACTTGCTATCTTCTTCATCACTTATATATGGATTCCAGTACC
>HF993341.1 GCA_000433875.1 Firmicutes bacterium CAG:884 | reverse complement strand
AAGAAAAAGTAAATGTTGTAAGTGAACTTCGGCTAACATACCCATTAATGATTCTTCTACAAGTATCTGGTTTAGCTAAATCGGTGTATTACTATACTTTGACTAAAAAAGATAAAGATGAAAAAAATAAAGAAATAATAAAAAAAATCAAAGAAATATTTATCAATAATAAAGAAAGATATGGTTATCGAAGAATTACATTAGAACTAAGGAATCAAGGTTATAATGTTAATCATAAAAAAGTCTACAGAATAATGGTTAAATTAGGTTTAAAACCATTAAAAAGAAATAAAAGAAAATATTCATCATATAAAGGAACCGTTGGTAAAATTGCTGATAATTTAATCGAAAGAGATTTTAATGCAGATAAACCAAATAAAAAATGGTATACAGACGTGACTGAATTTAATCTTCGCGGAGAAAAATGTTATTTATCACCAATATTAGATGGTTTTAATGGTGAAGTAATATCTTATAATACTTCAAAATCACCCAATTTAGAACAAATAAATGATATGTTAAACAAAGCATTTGATAAGAATACTAATCTTGAGGGATTGATATTTCATTCAGATCAAGGTTGGCAATATCAACATCAATCTTATCAGCAAAGATTAAAAAATAATGGTATAAAACAAAGTATGTCTAGAAAAGGAAATAGTATGGATAATGGAATGATGGAAAATTTCTTTGGTATACTTAAAACAGAAATGTTTTACGACCAAGAAGATAATTATAAAACATTAGATGATTTGATAAAAGCAATA
>HF993340.1 GCA_000433875.1 Firmicutes bacterium CAG:884 | reverse complement strand
GCATCTATTCCACTCATTACAGAATTAGTTGTATACTCTTTAAAAGCATATTCTAATCCTTTTAATATTCTTTCATTATTTGATATAAATAGTATATCTGTTTCATTGGTTATTTCTTCTTTTTTTGGTTCTACAATTATACTATCTATTGATATTGTAAACTCATTTCCTTCTTCACTTTTTATATTTAAACTTCCATTCATCATATTTATTAGTTTATTTATATCTTCTAAACTAATATTTTCATCTATTTCTTTTTCATTATCTAATATATTATTTATTTCTTCTAATGATAATGGTATTCCACTATTTTCGATTGTTATTATTAATCTACATACATCATATTTATTTATTGAATTAACGTTTACTTCTATAAATCCTTCTTTAGTATTTTCGATTAAATTATCTAATATACATATTAATACTTGTTTTAATCTTATTGAATCACCATATAAATATTCTGGTAATTCTCCTATATTAAAATCAAATCTTATATTATTTATTTTCTTCTTTTCTCTTAAATAGATTTCATTTAATAGTTTTTTAATATTATATTTATTTTTAACAATTTTTATATTTTTTGTATCTAAACTACTTACATCAAGTACATTATTGATTGTAAAGTTAGCATTTCTTATATTTAAATCTATTTCTTTTGAATTTTCTTTTATTTCTTTTATATTATTAGATTCAATATTATAATCATTTAATTCTTTTATATTTTCAATTGGCTTTCTTACTTCAGCACTCATTCTAAATAGAAAGTTAGTTTTTTCAATATAACTTTTACTTGTTAAACTTCTATTTCTCTTTAATTCTTCTATTATTTTTAGATCAGG
>HF993339.1 GCA_000433875.1 Firmicutes bacterium CAG:884 | reverse complement strand
ATTTTTAAGGAATAAGATGATTGCTGATGCTAATAGTAAAGGCGTCATACAAGAAAAAAATCAAGTTGCAATTAATCTTTTAAAAGAAAAAATGCCATATGATTTAATTTCAAAAGTAACAGGGTTAACAGCTGAAGAAATTAAAAAAATTGAGAAAAACATGAATCAGGAGTAATCCTGATTTTTAATATTTAATGTTATATTTTCGGTTCTTTTTAATATTGTAGATTTTATCTTGTTTCTAAAAAGCAATTATAGTATAATAAAATTGTAAAGGAGGATGTATGAAAGAATATGTAAAGAAACTTGCTCTTGCTATGATAGTTGGAATAATTATTATATTAGTAGGTGCATTTGCTCTTGACAAAGTACTTGAAATGTATGGTGCAAGAGAAAGAAGTATATCATCTGAAAATAAGTATATAACTAATTTTTCCCGAAGAGGTGGTATGATTGGACATGGAAAAAGTGGTTTAAGTGTAACGCCGGTTGATGCTTATATTCAAGACGGGGTAATTTATGTAAAAGCAACACTAAAAAATAATACAGGTCATAATCTTGTACTTTATGATTTTGGTGATGTAGTTGCGAATGTAACAACTACCTATTTTAAAACAGATTATAAAGATGATACAGTACTTGAAAATGGAAAAGAGTTGGATGTTTTATTTTCATTTGGTGCATATGATGTTATGATGAATAATAAAGATTATCCAACAAGTGTAACATTTGAATTGGGCGCAAGCAATAAAGCAAATAATAATTATGAAGAATATGATTTAAGATTTACAATATCTTGGCTATATAACGCAAGATAATCAGGAGGTAATTTTATGGAGGTAATCGCAACTATATATAAGATAACAGAAGTTGAAAATAAAAATATTAAAATATTAATGCCAGATAGAATAATATCCGGTGAAGAAAATGAAAACATTATAAAACATAAAGATATTAGTTATAAACATATATCAAAAACAAATTATGAAGATGGTTCTTTATGCTATTATGAAAGTATTTCATTAGAAGAAATAAATGAAAACGCAAGTAATGATGAAGAATTAAAAGAACGTAAACAAAACTTGGTACAAGAGATGATTGATGATACTAATTCAAAAGTATTATTTATTGAAAATAATAATATTGAAGAAATGAATTTTGAAGAATTTACTGAAAAATATTCGTTACTTGTAGATTATAATAAAAAACAAATAATACCATTTGAAACAAAAACAATAAAAGATGTTGTATGCAGTATAGAATCTAAGATACTATTTCAAAGTTATGCTATAAAAAGAATAACATCGACAATAATTAATAATCCTTTTCTAGAAAATACAAGAAATATTGTTCTTTTAGGTCCGACTGGAGTTGGAAAGAGTAAAATCATTGATTTACTTGCAAGAGAACTTGAATCACCATATGCAAAAATTGATGGTTATAATGGTGATTCATTAATTAATGCTTATTTAACTTTATTTTTAAATAAGAAAAATCAAGATCTTATTGGTCCACCAATAATATTTATTGATGGCATAAACAAAGGAATTGAGAAGTTAGGTAAATTAGATGGTGATATACTTGTTGAAATAATATCAAAAATAGTAAAGAAAAAATCTGTTTTTCCTATACCTTTAACGGAAAATCAAACAATTTTATTTGATCCAAGTAATGTAAACTATATAATCGCACTTGATTTAGAGAAAGATATTGATCTTCCACCGGTTGTTGGAATAGGCAAAGAAAATGAAATAAAGAAAAGAAATATAATTCAAAAATTAAGAGAATTATTAGTTGATGCAAACTGTGAAATAATAGATATGAATGAATTAACAGAAAATAATTTAAAAGTTATTCTTGAAAGGTCAGAAATTAGTCCAACAAATGAATATAAAAAAATACTTGAAACGCAAGGTACGAATTTAAAAATATCTAAAAGAGCATATGAACTTATAGCACATGAAGCTTATAAATTAAATAAAGGCGCAAAGGGATTAAGTATTATAACTGACTATATAATGAGAGATGATATAATTGATGCTCAAGTTGAAGGAATGGATACATTAACTATAAATGAGCCAAAAGTACTAAAGAAAATTAATGATTCTAATTATAAAAATATATTATATTAAAAAACTCTGCAATTAAGCAGAGTCTTTTTTAATTGTTTGGTCCAGGTCCAAATGCTCTAGCACCAATTATAATAACAAGTAAAATAAATAGTACTAAAACAATAGCGGCACCATATCCTGTTCCGTATCCATATCCTTGGTTACCACAACCAGCATATGGAGTATAACCACTATTACATCCATAATAATACATATATATTCCTCCTATCTATTAATAGTTTATTTAATTATGTAAATAATGTTTATAATATTTGCCCTAACTGTTTTCAAAACTCTAAAATTATGATATTATTATAAAAGGTGAATAAAATGATAAAACAAAATCTAAAAAATATGAATGGATTGTTATTATTCTTAACAATGTTAATGTTTATATATGGATTATTTAATATAGTAACAGCATCTAGTAGAGAAGCTGAGGTAATGTATAATGTTAGTCTTTATTACTATTTTTTTAGACAATTAAAAATGCTTATATTAGGTTTGATCGGATCATTTATTATAATAAATGTAGATACTAAAAAATATCCATTTATTTCTTTTATTCTTTATATAATTATATTTGGTTTATTAATTTATATGTTATTTCACGGGACAGCTGACAGAGGAAGTATAAACTGGATTAATTTACCTTTTATTGGAAGATTTCAGCCATCAGAAGCTGCTAAGCCTATTTCAATTGTATTTTTTGCATTTATATTAGATAAACTTTCAAAACAAGTAAATAATGAAAGTAATCAAAGATGGAGATATATAATTGCGCTTTTCCTAGTAATGTTTATATTACCTGGTATAATATTCTTTCAAAACGATATGGGAACGGCTTTTATATTACTTTCAATAACAGGAATAATGTTTTTAGGCGGTCCTGTTAAAACTAAAGACAAAATATTAGCCGGTATGGTGTGCGCTTTATTAATCTGTTTGGTTGGCGGTGCTAGGTATGTAACTAAAGGTTATGTTTTGACAGAAGAACAAGTATCTCGAATAACAGATTTTGTAAAACCTTGTAATAAATATACTGATGGTGGTTATCAGGCTTGTAATGATTTTATTGCTATAAATAATGGTGGCCTTCGCGGTGTTGGAATTGGCGAAAGCAAACAAAAGTATTCTTATATTCCAGAACCACATACTGATAGTGTTTTTGCAATTATTGCTGAAGAGTATGGTTTTATATTTACAACTGCTATAATGGTTATTTATTTTTTGATATTAAGAACAATTCTTAAAATAGCGTATGATGCTGATAATTTGATGAATAAATATATATGTTTAGGATGTGCTGGTTATATATTTTTGCATATAATTATTAATATTGGTGGTTTAATTGGTTTACTTCCGATGACAGGTGTACCACTTCCATTTTTAAGTTATGGTGGAACGTTCGCAATTTCTTTAATCGGTATGCTTGCAATTGTTCAAAGAGTTGCAATTGAAACAAATTTAAATAAGAAAAAGGTAAAAATATAAAAAATAAAACATATATTGTGGTATAATTAAAAGTGAGGTGATAATATGCGCGTAGTTGTTAGCGCAGGTGGTACAGGAGGCCATATATATCCAGCACTTGCTATAATTGATAAAATAAAAGAAAAAGAAAAAACAAGTGAATTTTTATATATTGGAACTCATAACCGAATGGAAAAAGATATTGTTCCTAAAAGAGGAATACCTTATAAAGAAATAGAAATATATGGTTTTAATAAAAAAACTTTAAAAAATATAAAATTATTAAAATGTGTTATTAAAAGTTATAAAGAATGCAAAAAAACAATTAAAAATTTTAATCCGGATATTGTTATTGGAGTAGGGGGATATGTAACAGCTCCTGTTATACTAGCAGCACATAAACTTGGATATAAGACGTTTATTCACGAACAAAATAGTGTTCCTGGAAAAACTAATAGATTTTTGGGCAAATATGCTGATAAAATTGGTATATCTTTTGAAAATTCAGCAAAATATTTTGATGAAAAAAAGGTTGTTTTTACGGGCAATCCTTGTAATGAGGCTGCTTTAAATAGCTCAAAAATGGACAAAAAAAAAGTTGGTTTAAGTGATAATAAAGACTTTGTATATATTGTTATGGGTTCACTTGGATCAGATAAAATGAGTAATATATTGGTTGAAATGTTAAGTAAGTTTGAGGGAAAAAAATACGAAGTTGTATTAGTTACAGGAACTAATCATTATGATAAGGTAAAAGATATGTCTTTTCCTAAGAATGTTAAAGTTTTACCATATGTTGATAATCAAACAAGATTAATGAAGCAGGCAAAGTTAGTTGTAAGTAGATGTGGAGCGACAACTCTTGGAGAAATAATTACATTAGGACTTCCTTCGATAATTATTCCATCGCCTTATGTTGCTGATAATCATCAATATAAAAATGGGTTGATTTTAGAAGAAAAGCAGGCTGCTTTAATGATAGAAGAAAAAGATGTAACAATTGATAATTTATATGAAAAAATTGATAATTTAATGAATGATTCAGAGAAACTATCAAAGATGAGGGAAAATTTAAAGGGGTTAACACAAGCAAATGGAGCATCAAATGTTTATAATGTTCTTGCATCAATGATTGGAGATAGAAATGATAAATGAAATTATTAAATTAGGTGAAGTATATGAAAATGCTGATTTAAAGAAATATACGACCTATAAAGTCGGTGGTAAAGCTGATTATTTAGTTTTACCATATGATATAGAAGCTTTGGTAAAATTATTAAAATATTTGGATCATAATAATATTAAACATAAGGTTATAGGAAATGGTTCGAATCTTATATTTTTAGGGGATTATAATGGTGTTTTAATAAAATTAGATAAACTAAATAATATTGAAATAAATGATGAATATATAAAAGCTGGAGCTGGCGCGAGTTTAATTTGTTTAGCGCTTAAGTGTTCGAAACTTGGTTTAACTGGTATGGAATTTGCAACTGGTATACCTGGTACGGTTGGTGGAGCAGTATATATGAATGCTGGCGCTTATAATGAGAGTATGAGTGATATTATTGAAAGTGTTAAGGTATTAGATGATAACTATAATATTAAAGAATTAACTAACCATGATTTAATGTTTAATTATAGGGATTCTTTATTACAACATAAGAAATATATTTGCTTAGAGGTTAATATTAAACTTAATAAAGGTGATATTGATTCTATATTAGAACTTATTGAAAAAAGAAAACAAAAAAGAATTGAAACACAACCACTTGAATATCCATCTGCGGGATCGGTTTTTAGGAATCCTGAAGGTGAATCAGCTTGGAAACTTGTTGAAGGTATTGGTTATAAGGGTAAGAGTATTGGTGGCGCTAAGGTAAGTGAGAAACACGCTAACTTTATTATTAATGCTGGTAATGCTGATGGAAAAGATATAAAAGAATTAATAGATGAAATTAAAAAAGAAGTTAAGATAAAATATAATATTGATTTAAAAGCTGAACAAGAATTTGTAGAATAGGTGAATTATGAAGAAGAAAAAAGGGAAAAGAAAAATTAGTATATTAAAGGTAATGATTGTATTCTTGCTTATATATTTACTTGGAACAAGTATTTATAAGGTAACAACTGTTAGGATCAAAAATATATATGTTATAGGAAATAGTTATTTGAGTGACAAATATATAATTGAAAAAGCTTCTCTTGATACTTATCCACCTTTTTTCTTGACTACTTCAAATAAAATCAAAAAAAGTTTAAAAAATGACAAATTAATATATGATGTTAATGTTAAAAAAACACCTTTTTCTGTATATTTATATATCGAAGAAAATACACCACTATTTTATAGTTCTACTTTAAATAAAACTGTTTTAAAAGATAAAACTAATATAGATGATGTATTAGATGTTCCTTTATTAAAAAATTATATACCAGATAATATATATGATGATTTTATTGATAAGATGAGTAATACAACTGTTATAAATAGAATTGCAGAAATTGAATATAAGCCTAATGATGTTGATTCTAAGAGATTTTATTTACTTATGAATGATGGTAATAGTGTTTATTTAACGCTTGATGATTTTTTTAAAATAAATAATTATGTTGATGCTTTAAAAACGTTAAATGGTAAAAAAGGTATTTTATACTGGGATTCTGGTAATTATTTTGAGGTAAAAGAGTAGACATTTATAAAAAAATATGATATTATTATAGTAGAGGTAAGAGTATGAAAAAAGAGTTGATTAAAATAAGTGCTAAATTAGAGGAAGCTAATAATAAAAAAAATAGTGTTAAGGATCATATTGATTTATATTATAGAGCTAAGAATGGATTTATGAGTTCATATTCAATATGTAGTTTATTTATATTTTCTTTGTCTTTTGGTTCTATAATATTATGTTATTTATTGCCTTCATATATTGTTGGTTATTTAACACTTTTAATTAATTCAATATCATTATCTTTTTTGATTTATTTACTTAGTGAAAATAAGAGTAATTTAAAGGTAATGGAAAAGAATAGGGTTAATAACTTAAAACTAGAACTTAAAAAATATGATGAAGAGATTAATTCGTATGATAAGAAATACAAGGAAATTGTTGAAACAGTTATGCTTGGTGATGATATATAAGGGATAGTTAAAACTAATCCTTTTTGATTTTTAATAGTTATTTGGAGGAGTTGTTTATGAGAAAGAGAGTTTTGTTTTTTTCAATAGTTTGTTTAATGTTTGTTACATTAAATTATACTTATTCGGCGTTTAAAAATACAATTGTTGGTACTATAAGTGGTAATGCTAAGGATTGGGTTTTTAAGGTTAATGTTGATAGTGGTACTGTATATAACGATAGTTATAAAGTGCATTTAACAGGAACTAGTGGATCTTTTAATGTTAGGATAAGTACGGTTGGTGGTGCAAAAAATGCTGAATATAGCATAGAACTAACTAGTAATGATTTAGTGAAATATTATACTGATAGTGCTTGTACTAATTTAATTGAAAATAATATATATAAAGGTAATATTAGTAGCAATACTAGTAGTAATGTAACAATATATTATAAAGCAAGTAGCAGTATAAATGATGATGTGTATGTTAAGGTTAAAGGTAATATAATGGAAGTTGCAATGATGAAGAATGGGTATAGTAATTCCTATGGTGCAAATGGTGGAACAGAGTTTTGGAATAATACATATAAAAAATATATAAGAACAATTACTTTTGGAAATGATTTAAGTAATTTACCAAGTAATTGTACTGAAGAAAACTTGTGTTTTGATGTAACAGGTGATGGAAGTAAAAAGAAAGTATATGGTTATTTAGTAGATAGTGGTTTAAATATTCAAGTTGGTGTTGATGAAAGTAATAATCCTATTTATCAAGCATTATATAAAATCCATATATAAGTGATGAAGAAGATAATAAATTTGTAAATGTATCTAATTTAGAAGCAAATATTAGAGTTAGTGCAGTTCAGATAAGTGAATATGCAATGATGAAGAATGGGTATAGTGCCAAATCAGAGTTTTGGAGTGATGATTATAGGCCATATATAAGAATGATTAATTTTAGTAATGATCTAAGTAATTTGCCAGAAACTTGCAATGATGCTAATCTATGCTTTGATGTTTCAAATAGTTCATCACAAATAAGAAAAGTATATGGCTATTTAGTTGATAGTGGTTTGAAATTTGGTGAAGATGAAACAAAATCGTTATATAATTTATATATAGTAAGTGAAGCACCAATATTCGCACCTAATGATAGTTCACATATATTTTCATTTAATAAATATGAAAATGGTAAATATATATCAAATTTAACTCAAATTAATTTTAATAATAATTTTAACACTTCAAATGTAACAAATATGAGTAGTATGTTTGGCAGATGTTCATCCTTAACAAGTTTAGACATAAGTAATTTTAATACATCCAAAGTAACAAATATGGCGTATATGTTTTTGGATTGTTCATCCTTAACAAGTTTAGACTTAAGTAGTTTTAATACATCAAAAGTAACAAATATGTTTGATATGTTTTCCTTCTGTTCATCCATAACAAGTATAGATTTAAGTAATTTTAATACTTCAAATGTTACACAAATGGGTCGTATGTTTTATGTCTGTTCATCCATAACAAGTATAGATTTAAGCAGGTGATTGGAGTAGTGAGGTTGTATTAACAACTAGCAATAATGATGTTAAACCTACATTGTTAAATAAAATTAATAATTCTGATGTTGAATTGATGAGTGCTGGTGGTTTAAGATATCACTCGAGATTGGAAAATTTAGATTTAGGTGATTTTAATACGTCAAAAGTAACAAATATGTATAGGATGTTTAGCAATTGTTCATCCTTAACAAGTTTAGATTTAAGTAATTTTAATACATCAAATGCAACGAATATGGGGTATATGTTTTCCTCCTGTTCATCCATAACAAGTATAAATCTAAGTAATTTTAATACATCAAAAGTAACAGCTATGGATGGTATGTTTTCTGGTTGTTCATCTTTAAAAAGTTTAGATTTAAGTGGCTTTAATACATCAAATGCAACAAATATGTATTGTATGTTTCAAAGTTGTTCATCATTAACAAGTTTAGATTTAAGTAGTTTTAACACATCAAACGTAACAGATATGAGAAGTATGTTTGGGAATTGTTCAAAACTTCAAACACAAATAAATATAATGAATAACAATATAGATGCATATAATTATTCTTATATGTTTTCTAATGCCGCATCTGATCCATCGGCTCATATCATAATTGGTTATACAACCAATACACAATCTATTGCTGAAGGAATGCGAAATACTTGCACTGATGCTACTGCAAAAGCAAGAATTGAACTTAAAAAAATCGACTAGTCTTTAGCTAGTCTTTTTGATTTAACAAAAAATATAATAATATAAATAACAAATATAGATGAAACATAAGGAAATATATTATACATAAACTCGTTAAATATAGTCAAAGAATTAAAACAATATATTGATAAAAACAAAATTAATAAACTAATTATAATATGATTATATTTAAATTTTATCTTTTCCTTTATAACAAAAGTACTGAACCCCATAAGAACAAATAAACCAAATGTCCATTGTATAAATAGCATATTTTCTATTCTAGTCAAAAAATTCAAAAAATTAATTCTACGCAAAACAATATATTCAGGATACTGATATAATCTCGATAAATCAATGCCAAGAGTACCAATTGTAAAAATAGCCATCGTAAGAGATAACAATAAATATATAAAATATGAAAAATAAGTACTTCTATTCTTATAATTAATAACCTTATCTTTAGGAATTAAAAGAACAAAAAATAAAGGACAAATATTAATTAAAAATAATTTAACCGCAGAAATAATCGGACCCTTTAACCCATTTTCTAAAATAGGAAATAAATTATCATAATTAAACTCTGGAATTAAACCAAGTACTGAAATAATAAATAAAGTAAAATTAATAAACAAAAATATTGTTGCAGTCTTAAGAAGAGTAGAAAGATCTTTAGTACATAAATAAATAATTAAAATAGTAAAAATTGAACCAATAATAATCGGATTTGTTTCTGCTAAAAGCTGAGAAACTAAAAAGTTAGTTAAATTAAACATTTGAACAGAAACAATTAAAAGAGCATATAAAATTATAATTAAATTAGGAATAAAATGAAATTTAAATAACCTTTTATTCTTTTCAAAAATATTTAAAGAAGGCTCATAATTAAATAAAAAATTAAAAATATAAAGAAAAGGTAAACTAATAATTATACTAAGCAAAATACTTATATAAGAATCTGTTCCCGATCCCTTAATAATAACATATATACCCTCGCCATAAATTGTCGTAAATAAAATAATAATCATTAAACTAATCAAATTAAAATTACTTATTTTTTTCATTTGCAATTACCTGTAAACTATTTCCTTTCTCAAATATATTTAACTTAACATCAACATTAACCTTTAAATTATCAAAAAAATCATTATAATTTGAAATATTTTTATAATATTTGTTATTATGCTTATAATATATATCCCTAATTGAAAATATATCAGTTTTATTATCCTTAGAAAGCTTAAATAAACTATCTATCTGTTTTTTAATCTCTAAACTACCTTCCTTTTCAATCATTTTAATACCATCATTCTTAGAAATATCATATTCACACATAATAGAAGTCAAATTACCCTTAGCCTGCACCTTAATATTTACCTCTGGTTTATTCTTAACAATATCTATATCCGTTTTATTCTCAATTATCTCAAATGTAACAAATTTATCCTTATCACACTCATAACTAATAATACTTGTTTTCAGTGCATTTTTCACTAAATTATAATAAATAGTCTGTTTCTTATCTAAATAACCAACTAATTTATTATCCCTAAAATAAGCAGTTTCACTTAAAGAAATAAGTGATTCTGGAATAGAAGACTCTAGATTATCCTTCTTATTACCATCCTTGCCAAGAACCACAATAGTAGGTAAAATAATCTCTTTTGTTTTACTAATATATGAACTAGTTAAATCATCAAACGTTGTTAAAACAGTACCACCCAAATATTTAAAATTATTTTCAATCAAATTTCTTATACCAACAGAATTGATCGGATATATCTGTGTTAAAACACCTAAAACCTCAATAGGAGTAGAATCTTTACTAACAAAAACATAGAAATCATTCCTTAATTCCACCTCACGAAACCAAAAATCAATAATCTCATTTATACCATTATTGGCAATCTTTTCATCAATAACTAATATCTGCATATGTTTAGTATAAGCCTTTTTAGGAAGTTTTGTTAAAATACCTCTAGCAGCCTCGTGAATAGTTCTATCAGTATAAGTATAATTTTTAAAACGGACAGGGGAAGTAGAACTATTAGAATCACCCTGTTTTTGCGTATCAGCAATTTGAACAGTTATTTTATAACCATCATCAACCTTCTCAAGACCACAACCAACAGTAATCGCAATCTTATCAAGCTCTCTATAATTGCATCCGCTTAAAAATAAAACAATCAAAATCAAAAATATTTTTTTCATAATTCACCTCGATATCTATTATCAGAAAGAACCTTCATTCGCTTATTTTCATTAGGAAGTTTTAGAAAAGTATTTTTAAAACCATTCTTATCAAAAGGTTCGATCGGAGAAAGAAAAGGTATCCCAAATGTTTCAATACTTGTTGCCCGAATTATAAAAAATATAAAAATCGCGACAATTCCCATTACCCCAAGAAAAGAAGCACCAACCATAAAAATAAGACGATAAGTTCTAATTGATGTTGTGAACTCAGGCTCAGCAAAAGGAAGCGAAGAAATAGCAGTAACCGCAACAACAATAATCATAATTGGCGAAACAATACCAGCAGCAACCGCTGCATCTCCCAAAATTAAAGCCCCAACAATTGATAAAGCAGAACCACTAGAATTAGGAACCCTATATTCACTTTCCTTAATAATTTCAAAAGCTAAAATCATCATAAAAGCTTCAATAAAAGCCGGAAACGGAACACCATCTCTTTGAACTGAAAAACTAATTAATAAATCAGTTGGAATTATTTCTTGGTTATAAGTTATTAAAGCAACATATATAGCAGGAGTCAAAATCGATATAAAAAAAGCCACATATTTAACAATTCTTGTAATAGAAACATTTATAGAATTACCATACCAATCCTCAGGAGTTTTAAAAAAATCAACAAATAAACCAGGTACAATAAGCGCAAATTCACTATTATCAACAATAATTACAACCTTTCCTCTAAGAAGTGCTTTTGCAATTCTATCAGGTCTTTCTGTTGTTGTAATGGTTGGCAAAATTGACTTTATACCTTTTTCCAAATGCCTTTTTAAATCATCAGATGTTATAATACCATCAATATCTAAAGTATCTATTTTTTCTTCTATCTTTTTTATCAGATCTTTCTTAACAATTGTATTTACATAACATAAACCAATCTTTGTTTTAGTATATTTTCCTTTTTCTAACTCATCAACCCAAAAATCATTTGATCTTATTCTTTTCTTAATTAAACCAATATTCGTTTGATAATCCTCAACTAAAGCATCCTTCGCACCCCTAATAGCATTCTCAGTAGTAGGTTGAGCAATACTTCTATTTAGATTTCCTTTAGTCTCAAATGCTAAACCAACATTCTCATCATCAAGCAATATAACAGTAAAACCATTATTTATATATTTAGCAAAATCATCATAAGTTTTAACCTCCTGATATTTACAACTAGCCAAACTATTTTTTATCCAAGCAAGTGGATCTTTTTCATTTATCCTATCAATACTCCTAATAATAAAATCACTTATTTTATCATTTGAAATCAAAGTATCATTAAAAATAATATATATTTTTCTCTTTTTAATATATTTTTCTCTATATACTATAAAATTACTATTGTTTGTTTCTTTTTTGAATCTATCTATATAATCAGTTGGCTTTAACATATTATCACCCAAAATTATTTTGTCTTTTTAATCAACTTTTATACGAATATTTGCTTTATATAAAAATAATATGTATAATAGATTATGATTGGAGGATAAATATATGATGAATGTAGTTGCAACATTAGATGATAAAATAAGCAATGATACTTGTTATTGCGCGACATTTCAGTTAATTTGGAATGACCTTAAAGAAAACCTAGTAAAAGGAAATATTGTATTTGATTCTAATAATGAAATGGTAAATAATTTAAATAAATCCTTATTTAATGAAAATATGATATCAGATGATTATTACTATAAAGTTTATGGATTGAAAAATTTAAAACTAAAAAAAGAAATTGAAGAATCTATCAAAAAGAAGTTTAATACAAAAAGTGATATATTAGATAGTTTTAATTGGACTAGTGCTTCTCATAATTATTTTTTCTATACTATGTTATATAGAGAATTTACATATGAAAAAAGGTTTGATGTATTAAAAAATGATACATTTGGTAATTATAAAAACACTAAATATTTTGGAATCCTTAAAAACAGTAATTATGCCATAAGGAAACAAATAGAAGTTTTATTTTATGATTCAGCCTTAGAATTTGCCTTTAAATTAATAACCAAAGATGAAAGTGAAATTATTTTCTATAAAAACCCAAAAGGTAATACCTTTAATGAAATATATAATAATCTAAAAGAAAAAACGGAAAGCTATAATGGCGATCATATATTTAATGATGGCGATTATTTCAAAGCTCCAATAATTAATTTAAATGTCTTAAAAGAGTACTATGAAGTGCAAGGTAAAATATTTAAACTATATGATGGAAATGAAGCCTGCATTGAAAATGCTATTCAAACAATTAATCTTACTCTAGATGAAAAAGGCGGTAAGATTAAAAGTGAAGCCGCGATGGATATTAAAGTAATGTCTTTTAATCCATACGAGTCAAGATATTTTTACGTAGATAATACCTTTGCTTTATTCATAAAAGAAAAAGATAAAAACGTTCCATATTTTGCAGCACTCATAAATGACATTACAAAGTGTCAATAGTTTACATGTAAAGTGTTAAAAATAAAAAAATAGAAATTGAAACAATAAATAGCTTTGAGATTGGAAAATTGGTCTAGGTGAATTTCAGAAATTCCTAGATTTTTTTATTAACTTTTAAGATTTTTCAAAAATGTAAAGCATTTATTATTCTTTATATGTTTTTTTAAATATGCTATAATTGACTTGAGTTTCAAAACTCTATAAGGAAGATGTATATTTATGAGATATAATAAGGTAAGAAAAGTACTTTTATTTTTAAGTTTATTTGTTGGAATAAGTGCAATTTGTGGAAGTATTTGTATGTTTATTAGTCCTAGCGGAAAATTATTACAAATGGATAACTTACTTTCATACTTTAAGGTTTTACCCTTAAGTGGTATTTTATTTCAAAACTATATTTTTGCAGGAATATCTTTATTAATTGTAAATGGATTATCTAATTTAATAGCATCTTATTTGCTAATCAAAAATAAAAAAAGAGGAATTATTTTAGGAATGATATTCGGAGTAACTCTAATGTTATGGATAACAATTCAATTTATAATTTTGCCATTTAATATGCTATCATTAAGTTTCTTTATAATCGGATTAATTCAATTCATTTTCGGATATATGACTTATGTATTTTGGATGCAAGAAAACTTTAAATTTGATATAAATGAATATAAAAATATTGAAAAAAATAATGATATTTTAGTAGTCTATTTTTCAAGAATGGGCTACACAAGGAAAATAGCATATGAATATGCAAATAAAACTTGTGCTTATATAAAAGAAATTAAAACAAATGAAAAAACTGATGGAACCTTAGGCTTTTGGTGGTGTGGTCGCTTTGGTATGCATAAATGGAGAATGCCAATTAATGATATACCTGATATAAATAAATATAAAAGCGTTGTAATTGTATCACCAATATGGGTTTTCACCATTTGTAGCCCGGTTCGTGAATTTTGTTATAAATATGCAAAAGATTTTAATAGAGTATCATATATATTTACTCATTTTATGAAAAGTAACTTTAATAATGTAAGTGAAGAAGTAGATAAAATAACGAAGAAAAAAAGAGACAAATTTATTTCAGTATGTATAAGATTTGGAAAAGTTAAAAATTATACTATAAAATAGGAGGAAAGAATGAATAATATAAAGATTAAAGGTATTTATAAACATTTTAAAGGAGACTATTATTTGGTTGAAGATATTGCCATTCATAGTGAAACCAATGAATTATATATTGTTTATAGAGCATTATATGGCGATAATAAACTGTATATAAGACCATATGATATGTTTGCATCAAAAGTTGATCACAATAAATATCCCAACGTAAAACAAGAATATCGTTTTGAATTACAAAACATAGAAAGTGTAAAGGTGCTAAATGGTTAAAAATTATAAAGTAATAACTTTGTGTGGATCAACAAGGTTTAAAGATGAGTTTATGAAAGCTCAAAAAGAATTAACATTAAAAGGAAATATTGTTATATCGGTTGGCTTATTTGGCCATTCTGGCGATTGGGAAGTTTGGGAAAATATGGATGAAGGAACCATTACAAAAACCAAAGAAATGTTAGATGATATGCATAAAAGGAAGATAGATATGGCGGATGAAATATTTGTTATAAATGTTGGTGGGTATATAGGAAGTAGCACGAAATCGGAAATTGAATATGCGTTAAAAAAAGGTAAGAAGGTTAATTATTTAGAAGAAAATACATAATTGATGTTTAATAGAAAGAAAATTGAATATGGAAAATAAGCTTGAAACAATTTCAAACCTTTTTGAAGGGAAGGAAATCAGGAGTCATTGGAACATTGATGAGGAAGAATATTATTTTAGTGTTGTTGATGTAATTAATGCATTAACTGATAGCAAAAATCCTAATGATTATTGATATAGATTAAAGACAAGATTATCAAATACAGAAAAAAGTGAAATATCGACAAAATGTCGACAGTTAAAATTAAAATCAAAAGATGGAAAGTATCGTGAAACAGATGTACTTGATACAAAAGGTATATTAAGACTGATAGAATCTGTTCCAAGTCCAAAAGCAGAACCATTCAAATTATGGCTTGCTAATTTAGGTAGTGAAAGAATAGATGAAGTATTCAATCCAGAGCTAGCAGTTAATAGAGCAGTTGAATATTATCGTAAAAAGGGGTATCCAGATGAGTGGATAAAAGCAAGGCTTAATGGAATAGTAGATAGATTTAAATTAACCGACATTTGGAAGGAAGGAGGTATTAATAAACCTATTGAATATGCAATGCTTACAAATGAAATATATAAAGAATGGTCTGGTATGAAAGCAAGCAAATATAAAGCACATAAAAATATAAGAAAAGAATCACTTAGAGATAATATGACAGATATTGAAGTCGCTTTGACAAACATTGGTGAAATTGCAGCAAGAGATATTGCTAAAGAGGAAAGGCCACAAGGATTAAAAGAGAATTTGGAAGTTGCTAAAAGAGGCGGTGGAGTTGCGAAAGGAGCTAGAACCTTATATGAAAAAGAAACTAAAAAGTCCGCTATTTCAAACAAAAATAATCTTAATTATCAATATATAGATGAAAGATTATTAGAAAATCAAAAATAAATACAATGGTTAAAAAAATTAATAGAAATGGGATAAAAAATGAAAAAGATTGAAAGCAAATATACAAGTAACATTTTTGAAAACATTAAGCATATAGATGAATATGGTAATGAGTTTTGGTATGCACGTGAATTACAAAAAGTACTTGAGTACAGGGACTGGAGAAACTTTAAGAAGGTAATAGATAAAGCAGTTACTTCGGCAAACAACATTTCAAATCAAAAAGATTGGATTGTTGAAGTCAACAAGCCAATAAAAACAGGTAAAGGTAAAAAGAATATATTGAGGATTTTAAATTATCAAGATATATTTGTTATTTAATAGTACAAAAAGCCGATCCGAACAAAGAAGGTATTGCTTTAGGACAAACCCATTTTGCAATTCAAACAAGAAAACAAGAAATAAATGAACAAGAGTACGACACATTATCAGATGATGAAAGAAAACTTTATCAAAGAAAATTAACAAAAAAAGGAAACTATACACTTCAAAAGTTGCATTAGCAGCGGGAGTTAAAAATATGGCTGTGTTTCATAATTCTGGGTATAGAGGATTATACAATGGTGAAACAGCTGATGATATGTTTAAGAGAAAACACTTGCAATATCGTGAAGATATTTTGGATAATCGAAGAAGATGAATTAGTTGCGAATCTATTTTAGATAATGTTCAAACGGAAAAAATTGCTAATGATGTTCATTATGAAGTATGGGAAAAAGTGCGAAAAGCAATTGCTGATATTGGCGGAATGATGAAAAGAAATGCCTAAACCTGAAAAAAGTTTGAAAACACTCGAAAAAGAACAAAAACAATTAGAAAGTAAATCAAAAATATAATTGAAAAATCAAAAATTAATTTTATTTTTATGATATAATAAGGTGGACATCGCAGATTTTAAATAAAAACTAAAAGAAATGATAATTTAGAATATGACCTACAAAAATTTTAAAAGAGTATATGACAAAAAGTTTTGCTTTAAATGATGAACGTTTTATAAATGGAAATAAATATTGATAAGAATAAAAATGTTAAAATTGATATTAAATAAAAAATTTAAAAGAAAGGAGAATAATAAATGGCCAATAAAAACTTGCAAATAACTAATCATGACTTTTTAATATATAGAGATTCAAACAATGATATTAAGGTTAGTGTAATGTTAATAAATAATGACATATGGCTTACTCAAAATTTAATTGCAGAATTGTTTGGTGTGGGAAGAAGTACAATAACAGAACATATTAAT
Source organism: Firmicutes bacterium CAG:884 (assembly GCA_000433875.1). Classification (GTDB taxonomy): domain Bacteria; phylum Bacillota_I; class Bacilli_A; order RF39; family UBA660; genus CAG-884. Next base: position 15 of record HF993339.1, on the reverse strand, counting down.
AATATATTAAATAGT
>HF993338.1 GCA_000433875.1 Firmicutes bacterium CAG:884 | reverse complement strand
TATGTATGTATTAGGTCAAACATTTTATCAACATTCCTTTCTATTTTTATGTTTTTTTATACACTTATTAACAATTCCTACTATTTAATTATACAACAAAATGTTTTATATTACAATACAAAAAAAACCGAAAATTAATTCGATTTTTACGCATTCACTTTATAATCATCTTCCAAAGAAAATTCAACATTCTCTTCAATCCAATCTTTTCTCGGATCAACATTATCACCCATCAAAACACTAACCCTTTTCTCAGCAAGAGCAGCATCAGTAATACTAACCTTAATTAAATTGCGGTTATCCGGATCCATAGTAGTTTCCCATAACTGTTCAGCATTCATTTCACCCAAACCTTTATACCTTTGAGTAACAGTCTTTTGATTCTTATGCTTATCAATTATTTCCTTTCTTTCCTGATCAGTCCAAACATAATAATGTTCCTTACCACAAGTAATCTTATATAAAGGAGGCATCGCTACATAAACATGACCAGCCTCAACTAAAGGTTTCATATACCTATAAAAGAAAGTAAGTAATAAAATTTGAATATGAGCACCATCATCATCAGCATCGGTCATAATAATAACCTTATCATAATTAGAATCCTCAACATTAAAATCACTACCAACACCAGCACCAATAGTATGAATAATAGTATTAATCTCTTCATTCTTTAAAATCTCTTCAAGTCGAGCCTTTTCCGTATTAATAACCTTTCCCCTTAAAGGTAAAATAGCCTGGAACTTTCTATTACGCCCCTGTTTAGCACTTCCACCAGCCGAATCTCCCTCGACTAAAAATAACTCATTTATCTTCGGATTCTTAGACTGAGCAGGCGTTAGTTTACCACTTAAAGCACCCTCTTTTTTGTTTTTCTCTTTACCACTTCTAGCCTCATCACGAGCCTTTCTCGCAGCCTCCCTAACAACCTTCGACTTAATAATCTTATCCATTATATTAGTACTAACAGCCTTATTTTCCTCTAAGAAAAACTGTAATTTTTCACTAACAATACTATCAACAACAGTTCTAGCCTGTGGCGTACCTAACTTAGACTTAGTTTGACCCTCAAACTGTAAAGCCTCTTCCGGAATCTGTAAACTAATAATAGCCGTTAAACCCTCTCTAGTATCAGATCCCTCTAGATTCTTATCCTTATCCTTTAAATACTTATTAGCCCTAGCATAATCATTAAAAACTCTAGTTAAAGCTGACTTAAACCCAACTTCATGTGTACCACCATCATTGGTTTTAACATTATTAACAAACGAAATAATATTTTCAGCATAAGTATCAGTATACTGAAAAGCAACACATACCTTTATCTTATCCTTAGTACCCTCAAACACAGTTGTTTTATGTAAAGGCGTTTTTCCATCGTTCAAATAATTTACAAAAGCCTCTAAACCATTATCATAATGGAAAACATCGTTGCGTCCATCATCTTCATTTAATATTTCAATAGTAATATCTTTAAGTAAAAAAGCACATTCCTGCATTCTTTCACAAATAGTCGAATAACTAAAACGCGTAGTCTCAAAAATATCACCATCCGGCATAAATCTAACTTTAGTACCAGTTCTATTAGTATTACCAATTTGTTTTAAAGGAACATCTACCTTACCACCATCTTTAAATCTAATGAAATACTCGTGACCATCTCTTTTAATAGTAACTTCCATCCATTTACTTAAAGCATTAACAACACTAGCGCCTACTCCGTGAAGACCACCAGATACCTTGTATCCTCCCTCTTCAAACTTACCACCAGCGTGTAATACCGTATAAATAACCTCCGGAGTTGACATACCACTAGAATGCATTCCAACCGGAACACCTCTACCCTCATCCTCTATACTAATACTTCCATCTTTATATATAACAATTTTTACCTTTTTACCATAACCATTTATAATTTCATCAACTGAATTATCAACGATTTCCCATACCAAATGGTGCAAACCTCTCTTATCAGTTGAACCAATATACATACCCGGTCTTTTTCTAACTGCTTCTAATCCCTCTAATATTTTGATTGAATTCTCATCATATTTTGTTGCCATCTTTATCACCATATTAATAATACAAAAAAAAAAGGAAATTGTCAAACAAAACCTTATTTTTCCTTTAATCACACTTATTTTCTGCTAAACACCTAACACAATTATAAGACTCATCAATTACACCAGTACTTATAATTATATTCATAAGTAATTCAACAATCGGTACTATAAAATATAACAATGCGGCTGATACTAATCTTAAGAAAAATGTCTTAAAACCATCACCTAGTTTAGCTTCTTTAGAAACAAGTACTTTTGCAAAATCTAACATACCCATTACAACTAATATAACCGGCACAATTATTTTTGCAATTATAACCACTACTCTTATAATTTGAACATAAGTATCACCAATAACAGTATTACCACATACAACCATAAAAACACCTCTTTAAAAGTATTCTACACTATTTTTATAATATTTTCAAGTACCTATTCAAACTTAACAGAGATATATTTTGGCGAATCAAAATTACTTTGAATACTCTTCATAATACTGTCAGCAACACTACTATCATGTTTATCAGCTAAAACAACAACCCTTATTTGATCACCATTTATTTTAACAAAGGAATCTAAACTATAACTTTTCTTAATCATTTCTTCAAGTTTTTCTTCTTCTCCTCTTGTTATATTAAGTTCCTTCAATTTATCATAAGCCTTACTCTTTTCTTCACTAGTCGTATCAACTCCTGATAATATAAACCTTAAATCATTCATCAAACTTTCCATTTCTTTATCAGATTCAACCCTTAAAGCAGTTAAAATTGTACTTTCTTCAGCCTTTACAACCGGACTATTACCAAGTTCCTTTTCACTTGGAACAGTTATATAATAAACTGATAAAGTAATTATTAAACTAAAAAGAGTCATAAACCATACACTACGTTTAGTTATCATAATATTCCTCCTGTTATCTATTAAGAATATATGAAAAAATTAGTTAATATATAACTAATTTGTTAATTTTAATGCTTTAACATGTTTATAATCATATTCATCTATATCATTTTTATCATATATGAAAGGATCAACATCAATATATTCTATATGACCTTTCTTATCAGCATATATATCCATAAAATATGCTCCAACAATACTTTTTAAATTATTAAGTTTCATAAAACCACTCTGATTCATAAATGAAGGCACTAACCAAAAATGAACATTTCTATAAACTCCTCCATAAGATTTATGAAAATGACCTTGTAAAAATATATTTGGTTTATCATTACTATCCATTTCATCGATCGCTATTTGTGGTTTATAAGATAAACTTCTCGCACACCCTCCACCTGGATGTTGCATTTTAATCTTAACATTTCCAAGCTCTATAACAGCTTCTGGTGTACCCAAATAAATCATATCATCTCTTAATTTACTAATCCATAAACCCGGAGTTGCGCCACCATTTTTAACGTGTGTTTGATCATGTGATCCTTCAATAAAGAATGTCCTCGCGCCTTCAATATAAGGATACATTTCAACAGCATACATTGTTTGTTCATCAAATCCTCTTCTAAATAATTGATAATTTTGATCAGGTCTAATCTTAGTAAAGTCACCATCTAATAAATCACCACAATGTAAAAATGTTTTAATTTTTCTATTATAAGCCTCTTTATAAACTTCATTTAATAAGCCTAATTGCTGAATATTAGTACATAAATGTGTATCAGACACAACACATATTTTTATATGATTTAAATCTTCAATTTCTGGTTTTATATGTTTAGTTGTTCTAACAATATTTTTTTTACAAATAATTTTCTTATCATTTATTTCACTAATACTTATATCATAACCCCTTATATTTAAGGCTTCTACTAAACCATATATTTCAAGTTCTTTTAAACTAAGTAAATCACATAAATCATTTACTTCCATTCCATTTTTTATTGCACGAAACATTTTTCGATATTGTAAATCAGTATACATTATTTAGATTCCTTCCTTAGCATTAATATTTTCTCATATTCTTCCGTATTTTTTTCAAGTCTCAAAGGTTTTATTCTTCTATAATCTTCTTTTATAGTTTGATAATAACATATTCTTCTATAAGTTGTTTTCTTAAAGTTACCTTTTTCATCTAATTTAACAGTTATTAAATATGCTCCAACTGTATTAGGTGTATCTAAAAAATCCATTTCTGGTGTATTCGCAACTACACTAGGTATTGAAAATTGGTTTATTTTTCTTAAAACATATTCATCCATATAACACCAGTGTCCATTTAAAACAATATTAACTTTATCTTCACTTCTCATAGCATTTATATGTCTTTGTGATTTATAAGACATTGTATAAGCCACTTTACCTTTAGGATGACGCATTAATATATTAGTATTACCTGCTCTAACTACTGCTCTTCTTTGACCTAAATAAACCATATCTTCTCTTTCATTAGATATTAATTTACCAATATTAGAGCTTTCCGTTTTCATATGAGTTTCATCATGTTCTCCTATTATAAAATACGTTTTAAAGCCATCAATATATGGATAATTACCAACTGTATATTCTTTTTGAGAATATGTATCGTGCGCAAAGATTGTATCTTTTAAATAATTATTTGTATGAACTCCTTCTGTTATATCACCTAAATGTAAAGCAAACAAAGCCCCTTCTTTAAATGCTCTTAAATATATTTCTTTTAGTATACTCATTTGTTCATAATATGAACAAAGTCTTGTATCAGAAAGCGCTAAAAAGGTAAATTCTCCTTCAACTGGTAATTCTAAAAATGATTGTTTTCTTAAACTTTCATTTCCTAAATTTAATGCTACTTCTTCATTATTTTTAATTATATGTAATATATTATAACCTTCACTCTTTAATTCTTTAATTATTCCTGAAACTTCATAAACTGATATATTCATATCCTCAGCTATAGCATTAATACTTGTTTCTTTTTTCAAATAATTTAAAACCTTTTGTTTTTTGGTATCTAATGTATCTAAATTGCCTTCATTTAATTCATCATTAACACTTTCATTTAAAATATCAATTCCTACTTCTTCTAACAATTTAGCACATTCTTCCATAGAAATCTTTAATTTAAATGCCAAATCCTCAACATTATCAATTCCATTTTGAACTTCTTTTTTTATTATTTTTAAAATATCGCTTTTTCTCATATAACTCCCCATTTATAGACAAAGAGAACATATTTATTTATGTTCCCTTTCTACCCTCATATAAATGATACTAAAAAAAGGTACTTTTTTCAAGTGTCTTTCATATTTTTTTCTAAATTATTTAATTTTTTGTCAGTTTGTTTTACATTAATATAAATAACATATACTTATATATTTCTTTTTTTCGTAACTAACATTTACAAACATTTTATTATTTAAATTTTTATTAATAAAAGAAAAACATTTATTTTTAGAAACTAATAATATATATACACTATCTTGAAAAGAATTCATCAAACATATCGCTTTTTATAATACTTTTTAATATATACGCTTTTGTTTACATATTATATAATATTTCACATTAAAATTAAAAAAAAATCCATAAAAGGATTTTTTATAAATTATAATTTTTATTATTAATACAATCTAAAACATTCTTAATAAATTCATCTTTAGATAAAGTAGTAGTCTCAGTTTCACCAAATTTTCTATAACTAACTAAATTACCATCTTTTTCCTTATCACCAATAATAACAGTTAAAGGTATTTTTTTAGATTGACTCTCTCTCATTTTATAAGATAATTTCTCATCTCTATCATCTAACTTAACTCTTATATCTTTATCATTTAATTCATTTAATAAATCTTTAGAATATTCACTATGAATATCATTATTAACAGGAATAATATTAATTTGTACAGGCGAAAGCCATAATGGGAATGCACCAGCGTAATGTTCAATTAAAATACCAATAAATCTTTCGATTGATCCATATATTACTCTGTGTAACATAACAGGTCTTTTTTTGTTACCATCCTTATCAATGTAAGTTAAATCAAATCTCTCAGGTAAATTCATATCAAGTTGAATTGTACCACATTGCCATACACGACCTAATGAATCTTTAATATGAAAGTCAAGTTTTGGACCATAGAATGCGCCATCACCAGGATTAATCTTACATTCGTGGCCAGCTTTATGACAAGCATCCTCAAGAGCCTTTTCAGATCGATTCCATATTTCAATATCACCAATATATTTTTCTTCTGGTCTAGTAGATAATTCGATATCATAAGTTAAATTAAATATTTTATACATTCTATCGATAAAATCAATTAATCTAATAACTTCTGATTCAATTTGATCTTCAGTCATGAATATATGGGCGTCATCTTGAGTAAATGTTCTAACTCTAAAAAGTCCATTTAATGCACCAGAAGCCTCATGTCTATGTACTTGACCCAATTCACCAATTCTTAAAGGTAAATCTTTATAAGAATGTAAAGAATTCTTATAAACAAGCATTCCACCTGGACAATTCATTGGTTTAATTGCAAATACTTTATCATCAATTTCACTAGTATACATATTTTCTCTATAATTATACCAATGACCAGATAACTCCCATAATTCCTTGTTTAACATAATTGGAGTCTTGACAAACTCATATCCTTCTTTAGTATGTTCTTTATACCAAAAGTTTTCTAATTCATTTCTTAAAATCATACCATTATTCAAGAAAAATGGAAAACCAGGACCATATTCGCTCATCATAAACAAATCAAGTTCACGGCCTAATTTTTTATGATCTCTTTTCTTAGCTTCTTCCAAATAATTTAAATAATCATTTAAATCTTCTTCATTATCAAAACAAATACCATATATTCTTTGAAGCATCTTATTTTTAGAATCACCCTTAAAATAAGCACCAGAAACCTTTAATAATTTAAAATATTTAATTTCTTTTACAGTATCAACGTGTGGACCACGACAAAGATCTGTAAAATCACCTTGTGTATAACAAGAAATAACAGTTTCATTTTCATCCATTCTTGAAATTAAATCAATTTTATAAGGATCATCCTTAAACATATCAAGTGCTTCTTCTTTAGATATTTCGTGTCTAACTATTCTTTTACCATCTTTAGATATTTTTTTCATTTCTTTTTCGATTTTTATTAAATCATCATTATTTAAAACATCATCACCTAAATCAACATCATAATAAAAACCATCTTCTATTACAGGTCCAACCCAAAACTTAGCATTCGGATATAAATGTTTTACAGCCTGCGCTAATAAGTGAGCGCAGCTATGATTTAATTTACTTAATCTTTCATCTTCTTTAATATTTACCATTTTAATCATTCCTTTCTATCACAAAAAAACGCATCCTTTAAAGGAGCGTTTATACGCGGTACCATCCTACCTTATAACTCTTTTTTTAACGATCTATGACCGGAAATATCTTTCGATATTCAGCTCCAAGGTAGTAACTATTATTTTAATTTATTGGCTTTCACCATATACCAACTCTCTATGAAATATCTAATAATAATCTTGTCCTTTTCTTCACTTGATAAATTAATTCTATCACTTTTTTTTAGAATGTCAAGTTATTTACTACATAAATATTCTTTAATAATATTCTCTCTAACATCTTTACTACTTTTCTCATTATTATAATCATTAGTCATCATAACACCATCTTTTGTAAATGCCTTCTCACCATTTAACAATATGTTTAGCATTTTCTTCATCAGTTATTTCTTTATGATTATCATTATTCAAATGACCATAAACAAAATTTAATTTACTTTAACTTTAAAATAATACTTCATAATAACTCCTATAAAACACTAAAACTATTATATCAAAAAAATTATTATTTCAATAATTTATTTAACTTTTCTCAAACAAAAAACGTTTTCAATTTAATGACATTTCCATATTTTTTATTAAATATGTTCTCAATCTGTCAATTTATTCCCCAAATATCGCACTAAAAACACTACCAACAAACTTTATAAAATCCCTAGCAAACACCGTAATCTTATCAGACAAATAAATCCCAGCCTTAGAAACCTTATTAGAATAAGTAGTCTCATTAACATCAATATAATCACTCAAATTAATATTCTTACCACTCTTTACATCCTCTTCAAACCTCTTTATAGCATCCTTTGTAAGCTCACTTCTCTTATAAGCCCTATAATCACTAGTACCATTTGAAATAGAAATATATATTCCTAAAAAAATAACCAAAAAACAAATAAAAACATTTTTAACAATATAATAAAGAATATCTGTTTTTTTAATCTTATCCATATAATCACCATATAAATTATATATAATTTAAAACAAAAAAAATGTCACAAATGTGTAACATTTTTATTAATTGCATTATTTAAACCATTAGCAAGTAACTCACTAATCTTTTTAACCTCAAAATCCTCTTCCTTAGGTGTAACCATCAAATTATAACCAATCGGTGATAAAACCTCATAAATTAAATCTCTCGTTTCGTAATAATTTAAAGAACCAACAATACCAAGTAAAGTTTTTTTATCATCACTAGTTATCTCAACATCATCCTTTAAATAATTTGGACTTATAACAAGCCTATTAATAGGATTATTATAATTTTTCTTACTATAAGCATAATGCTTATACATATACTCAATAGTATCATTCACAATTGTTACAGCATCAACAACCGTAGGAACGCCAATACCAACAACCGGTAAACCCAAAGTAGAAAAAGAAATTTCTTCTCTCTTATTACCAACACCACTACCAGGTGCAATACCAGCATCCGTAATTTGAATTGTCTTATTAACACGCTCTAAACTAGAACTCGCTAAACTATCAATAACAATAACTAAATCAGGATGAACCTCACTAACAATTCCCTTTATAGACTTTAAAGTCTCAATACCAGTACTCCCCGTAACACCAGGCGTAAAAATAGAAATCCTCTTAAAACCCTCATCCAATAAACCAAGCTCATATAAATGATTAGTAACAATTATATTTTCTGTAACCAAAGGACCAATTGAATCAGCAGTACTAAGTTTATTTCCTAAACCAACAATCAAAATATAATTGTAATTCTTAATTACTTTTTTAACCTCATTAATAAAAACTCTCTCAACCATCTTATTATTATCATAATCTGTTACATCCTTAAACTCAATCGTAATATATTTCCCCTTCTTCTTATTAATACTTGGGTTATCACTCAAAAGCTTAACACTAGTAACCTTAATATCACCATATTTTTTCTCTTTAACAACAATATCATTACTATCAATCTTCTCTTCAATCGCTAAATCTGTCCTAATTTTATAGTTTTTTAAGTCCTTTTCCACTATATCACCAACATTATTTTACCCAAATGTAAAGTTTTTATTGCATTTTTACTAAAAGTTTGCTAAAATATGTTTGTTATCAAAAAGAGATCTATTTTTATAGATTACAAATGGAGGTGAAAATATGCCAAATATGAAGAATGCTAAAAAAGCAGTTAAAGTTATCTCAAGAAGAGAAGAATCAAACAATAACTACGAAGCAAGTATGAAAACAGCTTTCAAAAACGTAGAAAGAGCTGTAGCAGGTAAAGATAAAACAAAAGCCGAAGAGTGTTTAAAAATCGCAACTAAAAAAATTGACAAAGCCGCTCAAAAAGGAATTGCAAGCAAAAATTTCGTTGCACGTAATAAATCACGTTTAACAAAAAAAGTAAATGAAATGGAATAATTTACTTTTTTTTATTTTAAAAACTCATATAAAAATGTGAGTTTAATTTAAAAATATTTTATAACTCTCTAGGAAGTCTAATGAAAACCAATGTTCCATTTTTTAATCCCACCTTAAAACTAAACTCGCCATTATGAGCATTAATTATTTCCATTGAAAGTGGTACACCTAATCCAGTACCATCTGTTTTTGTCGTATAAAAAGGTTTCATAATATCTTCTAAAACATCCTTATCAATGCCCCCACCCGTATCTTCTATCTCAATATAAGCATACTTTTCATCTAAATAAGATCTAACGTATAATTCCTTACAATCCTTATCATCCATTGCCTCAACAGCATTTTTAATAACATTAACAAGAACCTGATGTAACCTATTATAATCACCATTTATATATATTTCATCATCTAAAAGTTCCTTTTTCAAATCAATATGATTAGAATCAAGTAACAATTCAATATTATCTAAACAATCCTCTATCAAACAATTAACATCAAGTAATTCTAACTTCAAATTAGTTTTTGTCAAACTCAAAAAATCCTGTAAAATAACTAAAGTCTTTTCAAGCTCTGATTTAATTATAGGAACATACTTTCTTGTATGATCCTCATTATTACAATCATACATATCAAGATATCCCTTACAAACAGCAAGCGGATTCTTTATTTCATGCGAAATTTTAAATAAAGTTTGTTTTATCTGCTTATTTTCCTCTAACTCTTTCAAACTCAAAAATAACTTGGTTGTCGCCATACACTTTTCATACGTAAAGATAAAAACAACAACACTAATCATAAACACAAAAGAAATATTTACAATTTCCCCAGCATTAAAAATTGATAAATTCCCAACTTTATCATTTAAAACAAAGATCCAAAAAGAAATCAGTTTTATAAAACAAAACAAAAAACCTAAAACATACTTGGATATTTTTTTAAAACTATATAAATAAAATAACATATAAAGTAAAAAATATTCAATTATAAGTATATATACATTAAAACCAAACTGCTCAAAAGATAAGTAAAAAAGTATAAAAGCTGAGGAAAGAGTTGCGATCTTTCTTTTAGAAAATAAAGCAAGTAAAAGAGGAATACTAGAAATTAGTAAAGTTTCTCTTGGTTCACACAACATAAGTAAATACTCAGAAGCAATTATCGAAAAATCAGCACACAAATTCTTTTCAATCTTACCTAAACTTTTAGTATATATAATATAAAGAGTTGTAATCAAAATAGGAAAAATAGCAACAATAAAACAAACAATTGAATTTACATAAAAATCCATAATATCACCTTCTTCTACATTATATTACATATTTTTTTCGCAATTTGTCTAAATTTGTCGAAAAAATAAAAAAAAGTAAAAAATTTACTTTAATTCATCAATATACTTCTTAATTTGACCAGTTTCTTCACCAAGAATTATTTTTAATTGATTATCAATTTCAACAATTCCCTTAGCGCCCATCTTCAAAATAGCATCTTTATTAACTAAATCCATATTCTTAAGTAAAGCAACAAACCTTGAATGATTAACCTCATAAGATTCAATATTCTCTTTACCACCCAAATATGTAACCAATTTATTAGCCTCTACTTTAAAATCTTTTCTCTTAGATCTTGTAATAGCAAGCGCTATTATAACTAAAATAAGTGCAATCAAAATATATTGTATATAATCCATTCTTATCACCTATTCAATATTATACATTATTTTCTATAATTTTACAAATATTTATTTTTAAGTAGTATAAAATAATAGTGAAACGAAAGGATAATATATGAATAAAAAAATATCATTTATTTACATCTTCTTAACACTATTTTTTATAATAAGTATTTCAACAATCTATTCAGCTCAAGCAATACTACCAAAAAGTTACAATAATTTGTTTATTAAACAAATAATTTGGTATATGATCGGAATAACAATAATGATTCTTATAAAAAAAATAGGAAAATCCTATATTTATAAAATAATCTTTTTTCTATATATAGTTCTAAATATTTTATTACTAGGTTTACTATTCTTTGGAAAATACATAAACGGCGCTAGATGCTGGTATAACCTATTTGGTTTCAGTTTCCAACCAAGCGAATTTATGAAAATAGTCTTAATAATTTTACTAGCACTCACCATAAATAATTTTAATAAAAAAAGAAATATAACTACTAAAGATGAATTCTATCTAATAGTTAGATGTCTTATTATAACCTTTATTCCAAGTGTTTTAACATTCCTTGAACCAGATACTGGTAATGTAATAATATATTTTATAATAATGATATCAATGCTATTTACATCAAAAATAAATTGTAAATGGTTTATTATGTTATTTTTTATAATTATTCTAACAATAACATCATTATATATTATATATAAATACTATAACTCTATATTTGTAAAAATATTTGGTGCCAGCTGGCAATTAAGATTAGAACGAATATTATCCTGGAAAGAAGCAAATGGTTACCAATTAACTAATGGTATAAGTTCTATTGGCTCAGCCGGATTATTCGGTTATGGTTTTAAAAATACTCCACTATATTTCCCTGAACCCCAAACAGATTTCATATTCGCCATCTTTGCATCTAACTATGGATTTATAGGATCCCTATTTCTAATTATATTAATATTAGTATTTGATACAAAACTAATAAAATTAGCATATAAAAAGCACGGTACCACCAAATATGTTATTATCGGCTTAGTATCAATGCTCTTTTATCAACAAATACAAAATATCGGTATGACAATTGGTCTATTACCAATTACAGGAATAACCCTTCCCTTTATATCATATGGTGGTTCAAGTCTAATAAGTTATTTTACAATACTAGGATTTTGTATTTAAGGCGTTACAGTTCCTTTACAAACATCCTGATTACAACTCTTACCATCCTTATCAGCACAACAACAATAATAATTACCTACATATTGAACATAAACTGATTTGTTTTTATATTTACCACTTAAATTACTTAAAATACCATCTTTCTCTAAATCAATTAATTTAATTTCTTTTAATTTATCTTTATAATCATCTTTATTAACATATAGTTTAGCAGCCGCACAATAAGTTTTTAGTTCAGCTTCATTTATTGTTTGTTCTTCATTTCTTATTTGTCCACTTATCATACTCATAACAATTGTAAATAAACCACCTACCAAAACAATAACAGCAAGTAATTCGATTAATGTAAAACCTTTTTTCATTCTATCACCATTATAATGGTACCATTAAATAAAAAAAAAAACAACATAAATGTTATTTTTCTTCTTTTTTAGCGATTACTTCTTTTCCTTTATATGATCCACATTCTTTACATACACGATGTGGTCTTACTTCTGCTCCACATTTTGGACAAGTTGTTGTAGCATTCGCACTAATTTTGTAATGTGTACGACGCATTCTTCCGCTAGTCTTACTTACTTTTCTAAATGGTACAGCCATACTTACACCTCTTTCTCATTATTTTCAGCACTTATAAATTCCCAGCCATCACCTTTGGTAACTTCTGCTTCCGCACCAGGACTTACTACGCGCATTGGTACAACCAATAATACATTATGCCATATAATTGGCCAAATATCAAGTGTATTTGTTATATTTTTTACATTTTCCCCGATTTCAGCCATTAAATCTTCATAATTATCATCAATTTCAATTGAAATTGGATATTCAATTTCTTTTAATGTAATTGCACATTCTAATATTAATGTACCCTCTATTTTAAGATAGATATGATATTCATCAATAACATCTCTATCAATATAGCCTGTAATAACTAAGTTTTTTATTTTTTTAATATCGGTTCCTTCTAAGCCTTCAGTTATATTATTAACTTCTTCATCAATATTAATTACTTTTTCAAAATTACTTCTTAATTTTGTAATATCAATATTCATACTTTCGCCTCTCTTCAAGTATTATACAAAAAAAAATTACAAATTGCAAGTTTTTATGGTATTATATTTATGGTGATTTTATGAAATCTGTTGGTATTATTGTAGAGTTTAATCCATTTCATTATGGGCACAAATATTTTATTGATAAAGTAAGGGAATTATTTCCAAATCATACTATCGTTTGTATTATGAGTGGCAACTTCACAGAGCGTGGTGATGTTAGTATTATTAACAAATGGAATAAAACAAAAATCGCTCTTGATAATAATATAGATATTGTAGTTGAACTACCTTATCTATATGCTACTCAAAGTGCTGATTATTTTGCTTATGCTGCTTTAAAAATATTAAATGAATTAAAGATAGATACATTAGTATTTGGTTCCGAGTGTAATGATATTAATAAATTATATAATCTAGCAAATCTACAATTAGAAAATGATAACAAAATAAAAGATATAATTAATTCAAATATTAATTATCCTAAAGCTATATCAAATATATATAATGAAAATATTGATAAACCAAATGATATATTAGGTATAAGTTATATTAAAGAAATTATTAAAAATAATTATAATATTAAACCTTATACTATTAAAAGAACAAATGATTATAATTCAAATGAATTAGCGAAAATATGTTCTAGTTCAGCTCTTAGATCAGCTCTTAAAAATGGTATAGATATTAAATCTTATATTCCTTATGATATTTCTTTAATTGAATATAAAGATCTAAATGATTATTTTAATCTAATAAAATATCAAATTATTTCAAATGATAATTTGAATAATATATTAGGTGTAGATGAAGGTATAGAAAATAGATTCAAAAAATATATTTTTGATTCTAATAATTTAGATGATTTTATATTAAAAGTTAAATGTAAAAGATATACTTATAATAGAATCAAAAGAACTATTGTTCATATATTGTGTCAAACCTATAAATCAGCAAATAGAAATATAGATTATATAAGAGTATTAGGTTTTTCAAAGGATGGTCAAAAATATTTATCTTCTATTAAAACTGATTTAAAAATAGTTTATAATTATAAAAAAAATATTAGTCCTTTATTTGATATTGAATATAAATCATCAATAATATGTGATTATAAAAATAAAGAAAAAGAATATAAAACAAGTGTAATCAAACATTAAAAGCAAGGAAAACCTTGCTTTTATATTTGTTTTAATGTTATTTTAGATGAATTACTATCAGCCGTTGCTTTCATTGCTTCAGCGATAGATTGCGTTTCAGTAGTATAACCAATTATAACATATGCATCAGGATCAGTTAATGCCAACCGAAACATCGAAGAATAGGTATTTATACCTGCATTCATTATATTTATTTGTGTTTGAAGTTTTTGGCAATCATTAAACATAAAGCTCATATCCGTTACTTTTGATGTATTAAAACTGCTCAAATCTAAATTTGTTAAAGATGAACAAGAATCAAACATTCTTTCCATATTTGTTACTTTTGATGTATTAAAGCTATTTAAATCCAAATTTGTTAAAGATAAACAAGAATCAAACATACAACGCATATTTGTTACATTTGATGTGTTAAAACCACTTAAATCTAAACTCGTTAAGGATGAACAATCAGAAAACATAAAGCTCATATGCGTTACATTTGATGTATTAAAACTACTTAAATCTAAACTTGTTAAAGATGAACAATTATTAAACATGCTTCCCATATTTGTTACATTTGAGGTATTAAAATTGTTTAAAACCAAACTTGTTAATGATGAACAATTAGAAAACATAGCACCCATACTAGTTACATTTGAGGTATTAAAATTGTTTAAAACTAAACTTGTTAAAGATGAACAATTATAAAACATATTAAACATACTGGTTACTTTTGATGTATTAAAACTACTTAAATCCAGACTCATTAATGATCCACAATTTAAAAACATATATTGCATATTTGTTACTTTTGAAGTATTAAAATTGTTAAAAACCAAACTTGTTAAGGATGAACAGCCTGAAAACATAACCTGCATATCTGTTACATTTGAGGTATTAAAACAGCTTAGGTTAAGAGTTAATAATGAGAGACACCGGCTAAACATACCACGCATATTTGTTACTTTTGAAGTATTAAAATTACTTAAATCTAATTTTTCAATAACTGAATAAAAACCTACGGAAGAACCTCCACCGGACATCATCATCTCAAGTACGCCATCACTTTTTCTATCAATAAATGATGGTTTAATATTTTGGTTATTAGCTGTTAAAGTAACAATATCGCCCCAGTCACCAGGTGTAGCCGGCAAAAACATATAACTCATATTTGTTACTTTTGATGTATTAAAATTATTATTATAATTTATATTTATTAAATTATTAAATCCAGCAAAGAATAAAGAACAATCTTGGGGTGCAAAAATCGGAGCTTCACTTACTATATATAAATTATATAAAGTAAATTGATCATTCATTTTTAAACCACTATCTATTAAATAACCATATACTTTCTTTTTA
>HF993337.1 GCA_000433875.1 Firmicutes bacterium CAG:884 | reverse complement strand
CATTTCCTACTATTTAATTATACAACAAAATATTTTGTATAGCAATAGAAAAATCAAGATATTTTTTATCTTGATTATATTTTATTTCTTTAATATTAATTTATGATCTCTCATATCAATATTACCTTTATTTGATTCTATCATATTTTGATGATATAAAGGAAATTTATCTTTTTCAAACTCTATATTAAATATAGATTTACTTGAAAAGTTTGTTCTATTATTTACTAAATCAATTTCAAAATTAATTTTATCTTTAAACGAATAAAATCTTATATTATTATGATTTATATTTAAACTACCAATATTATTATTTATACTCCATATATAAATATTTTTAACAAAATCACTTGTCATAAGTGTGTAATATTTATTAATAAAATCATTTGATGTAAAGCTTATACTTAATTTACCATATTGATAGCTATCATTTCCTTTTACAATAATTCTTTTCATATTACTTGTTTTACTTAATTTTAAATATAATTCTTCTAATCTATTTATTTTTTTATAAAAATCAAATATAAGTGCAGGCTTTGACATATCCCAAGTTTCATTAACATAAAGGTTACTTTTTTCAATTAGAGAAAAATCATTTATGATAATTGATTCTTTTAATGATTCTAATTTACTTTTATAATTATCATATTCACCCTTTAAACCAACAACAATATCTTTTAAACTATAATTTTCCATTTATTCTCCCTATTCTTTTTCAATCAAAAACTTTGATAAATACTTTGGTTCTTTATTATTAAAAATAATATCATATATCAAGTTAATGATTGGCATATCAACATTTTTATTTTTTAACAATGAATGAATACTTTTTAATGTATATAAGCCTTCTATAGTTGTATTATTTATATATTCATTTATTTTTTCTTTTGGTTCATTTGATCCTATCATATAACCAAATGTAAAGTTTCTACTTTTATACGAAGTACAAGTTAATAATAGATCGCCAAATCCAGCATATGAAAGAATTGTTTTTTTAGAACCGCCTAAGGCTTTTATTAGATTCTTAATATCATGAAGTGATTCTGTTATAAACATTGCTTCGGTTGATTCAGGGTATCCAAGTCCTCTTAACATACCCGATGCTATAGCAATTACATTTTTAATTGAACCACATATTGATATTCCTATAATATCACTTGTTTTTCTTAGTTTTAACGTATCGTTTTCAAGGGTATTTTTTAGTATTTCATATGTTTTTTTAGATTTAGTTGCGACTGATAATCCGATTGGTGAATTGGTTATTATATCACGAGCAAAGGATGGTCCAGATATAACTGCTATATTACTTGTTTTATTGTGTTTTCTATAAACATCAATTGGGAATAAACATGTGTCTCTTTCTATTCCTTTTGTTGCAATACAGATTTGTTGATTCTTTTTTACAATTCCTTCCATTTCTTTAGATATGTCGTCAACATATTCAGCTGGAACAGCAATTACTATAACACTAGAATCTATAATGCATTCTTTTATATTATTTGTTACTTTTATATTTTCATCTAAAATAAAGTTTGGTAATGCTTTTTGGTTTGTCCTATTTTCTTTTAATTCTTTATATTCTTTTTCTACTTTAGTCCATATATAGATATTATTTTTTCTTTTGTTAAACATTTCTGCTAGTGCAAGGGCATATGCTCCTGCTCCTATTATTCCTATTTTCATATATTCCTCCATTAATTTTTCTTTTTTATAAAATAACAAACATATGAGATCATTTCTAAGCTATTACATATTAGTCCGACATATGCTTTAACAAAATAGTCATATATAATCCATATTATCGAGCATATTAAGAATACTTTTTTAATTAATAAAATATTATTTTTACTTAATACATATGCATATGCTACATTTATTATTGTTGGTATAAATGCAATTATAAATATATAATTTTTCATATCATATAATCCAGTAATTATACCTACAATTAGTGTTAAAAATATTATTATATTATTTGATATTTTATTGTTTTTAAAATAGAATACAATATTTCTTATTAAGCCTAACAAACATAATATGCTTGCTGAGTATACTCCTAGTAATAAATATTGTAAAAAGAAAAATAGTGAAAATAAACTTTGAAATAATAATATTTCTTTTCTCTTTTTTACTTGTGTACTTATTATTAAAAATATAAAGCCTATTAAAGCACATATATGTGCTGGTATATTACTTAAAATGCTTTCTAACATACTTCTTCCATCTTCCTTTATAAGAAAAAATGGCTACATATATTTAGCCATTGATTTCATCATTTGATTTACCTGCTTTTGACTTGGTGTTCTACCCATTTGTGTCATCATAGCTTTAATCATTTGTTCATTTATTGGTGGATTTTTCTTTAAATATTTTTGCATTACAGCACGTGCTACAAAGAATCCGGCTATAAATCCTGCAATTATTCCTCCAATTAAATATAATACATCGATTAATAGTTGTGGCATAATTTCATCTCCCATTATAATTATATAATATTTTACATATTTTTACAACACTTTGATACATAAAAGTAGTTATCATTTAAAAAATTGCATACAAATAGATTTTCACATTCTATTTTTAGTCTATTAAATATGTCTGGGTATAATTTATTTGATATTATTATTAGTCTTGAATATTTAATTACTACTATAGTTATTTCATCGTTTAAACATATGAAGTATTTTCTTGATACTTTTTTAGCATTATAGTCTTTTAATATCTCTTTGATATTTTCCCTATTGATTGGTTTGCACATTTCATTGTATATTAATTCTCCGTAATTTATATATTTTAGATTTAATGTATATAGTGTTTTAAGTAGTCTATATAAATTGTTATCGTTTTTAAACTTGTTTTTAATATCAAATATATAATATCTATACATAATATCACCATAGATATTTTATAATATTATAATTAAATAAAATGTCAAAAAAGATTATTTTTTCAAATAATCTTATATTTGTTTGCCTTTTACTACGTGATAGCCACTATATGTTATAGTTTATAATACTGTCTACATAATTACAAGAAAAAAGTTATATTTCTAGAACCTTTATACTTCTTGAATAATTAATAGTATCATTGGTTTAGTACCAATCTCATTATAAAAGTACTTACCAAGTTCATCTCTAACACCTAATTTAATCTTATTATAATCAATAAAATTAGGTTTTGTATTATCATTTACTACTTTAGTTGCTATATTTACAGCTTCTTTCATAACATCTATATTATCTCTAACATAAATAAATCCTCTTGAATGAAGCTCAAGCGGATGCTTTAAAGTTTTAGTTAATCTATCAATAGTAATAACAGCAACAACTACACCATTATCACTTAACATTTCTCTATCCTTTAAAACAATTTCACCAACATCGCCAACCTCACCATCTATTAATAATTCATCGGTTGGAATCTTAATATTGTCATCAACTAATTTACCATTTTTAAAATAAACAACTTCGCCATTTAATTTGCACAAAATATTTTCTTCTTTCATACCAGCTGTTATAGCAGCTTTCTTATTAGCGATTTCGTGCCTATATTCACCATTAACCGGCATATAATATTTTGGATTTAGTAAATTAATCATCATCATTAAATCTTCACTTGAAGCGTGATGGGATGCGTATTTATTACTGATATCAATCAAATTAGAACCAGTTCTTGCAATACCATCTAGTAATTTCGCGCTACTTTTTTCCATTCCAGGGAATACTGGCGACATAAATACAACTGTATCTTTTTTACTGATTTTAATAAACTTATCATAACCTCTAACAATTCTTAAAAAGTTTGAAAAAGGTTTTTCTCTTTCATCAGCAACTAAAACAACTATATTATCATCATTAACATGACTGATTGTTTTAATTCTATTTATATCAAACTTCATATAACCTAAATTAATAGAATTAATTATAATATCTTGTAATCTTTTACCAATAATAACAACATTTCTATCAGTATGCATAATTCCATTAAATAATTCTTGAATTTTATAGAATTGATTAGGAAAAACACTGATAATAATTCTACCTGTTTGATCTAAAACTTCATTAACAATTGAACCAATACGATTAGAAGGCGCTGTAAAACCTTTTCTATCAGCATACATTGATTCACTTAATAAGCATAATACACCTTGTTTACCAATATAGGCTAATTTACCAATATCAGTTTTATAAGGTCCTAGCATTGATGAATCAAACACAAAGTTACCTGTATAAAATATAGCGCCGTCAACAGTATTTATAACATAGCCTATACTATCAGGTACTGAATGGGTTAAACTAATTGGAAAAATACTAATTTTGCCAAAGTTTAATTTAATGTGTGGTTTTATTTCAATTAGTTTAGAATAATTAATTTTAGATTCTGCTAATTCTCTTTTTATAATTTCCATTGTAAACTTAGTAGCATAAACAGGAACATTTTCAAGTTCTGGTAAAATATCAGGTAAAGCTCCCATTTGTTCATCATGACCGTGAGTTATAAATATACCTTTTATTTTTTTCTTATTTTGAATTAAATAATCATATTTAGGGATTATATAATCAACACCTAACATACTATCATCAGCATATTTTAAACCGGCATCAAAAACAAATATATTATTATCTATATCAATAACATACATATTTTTACCAATTTCATTTAAGCCACCAAGAGCGAATATTTTAATTTTAGCCATTTTTTATCCTCCTTTCTATTATTTAACATTATAATTTTATCACATTTATAATTTATTTAAAAGAATAAATTACATTTTTAAACTAAGGATTTTTTCTAAATCCATTTGTTTTAATTCTTCGTAAGCGCTTTCACTTCCCATATTTGCTTTTTCAACCAAATAGTCAATATATGGATCATTACTTTCACCTACTATTTTCCTTCTTAATGAATTATCTACTTTTTTATTATTATATAATTTTATAATTGAATATAGTTTTCTTACTTGTAAATATTCTTTCGATAATTCTCTTTCAATTGCATTAATTATACTATTACTTTTGTTATATCTATATTCAAGTAATTTATCATAAACATATTTATTAATATATTTATAATGATAAGCATACTCTATAAATTCATTATCAGCATTTCTTATCAAATAAGATAATAATTTACCAAATAAACTATTATATATATTAACTTTATTGTTTTCTTTTGAAGCTTTTGCGATTTTAATTATATCATTATTCTCTTTATATAAACAATTTAAGTAACGGCTTTTTTTATTTGTATGATAAAGTAAAACAAACATTTCTGGTGTTTCATCAATATATCCTTTACTACATAAATAATAAGCTAATTCATTTTTATCTTGAAATAAACTTGTAAATATATCAGCTTCTTGTAAAGTTAATTTTTTATTATTTTTACTTGCAATAATTTTTCCTTTTTTATTCTTATCGACTGCTACTAATTCATATCTACCTACCATTATTTAATTTTTCCTTTTTCAAATATACTATTATTAATACATAATTCTACGTTTTGTTTGAATCTACTATATACCATTACTTTTTCTTCATCGGTTAAACTTCTACCTAACATTTTACTATATTTGTAATATATTTCATTTTCAGTATCAAATATAGTTAAAAATATTTTAGTATTATTACATAACAAAGTATCAATGATTGCAAGTTTAAAGTCTTCTCTTGCTTTCTTTAAATATTCTAAATAAGCATTTTTATAAATAATATTTTTTCTTTGTTCAAAATACTTTAAAACAGTAATGGCAGCGCCAGAATCACATATTGTACACGCTTTTTTATAGACATAATCATTACTATCGAAATAATTGAATGATAGTATTTTACCATCTTTAGCCATAACAGATATTAATTCCATACTATACCCCCTAACTACTATAATATAACATTTTACAGGTTTGATGTCAAATCAAAAGACTATCGCTAGTCCTTTATATAATCACAACTTCCACAATATATTTTTTTGCCTTTTTCTAATAATAAACCAGAACATTTTGGACATCTTTCACCGGTTGGTTTATCCCAAAAAGCAGTTTTACATTTTGGATAGTTTGAACATCCATAAAATATTTTACCTCTTTTAGATCTTTTTTTAACAATTTTACCAGAACAATTTGGACAATCACATACTTCTTCTTGCGCGGATTCTTCTTGTTTTATATATTTACATTTAGGGAAATTACTACAAGCTATAAACTTCCCATATTTTCCTTTGCGGTATACTAATGGGCTTCCACATTCCGGACAATTTTCACCGGTTTCTTCAGCTTCTTTTTTAGGCATTTCTTTAAAAGCGTTTTCAACATATGGTTCAAAATCATCATAAAACTCTTTTAAAACATTTACCCAATTCTTTTTGCCTTCTGCTATTTCATCTAAATTTGTTTCCATACTTGCTGTATATTTAACATTGATTAAATGACTGAAAAACTCTTGTAATTTATCAGTAATTTCAAAACCTATTTCTGTTGGTACGAACTTTTTATCTTGAACATTTACATATCCTCTTTCTTTAATTGTATCAATTATTTTAGCATATGTACTTGGTCTTCCAATACCAAGTTCTTCCATTTCTTTTATAAGTTTTGCTTCCGTATATCTTGAAGGTGGTTTAGTAAAGTGCTGTTCTTTTGTTATATCAGATGAAACAATTACTTTGCTTTTATAATCTTTAAAGTCTGGTAATACAACATCATTTACATCTTCATATTCTTTATATACTTTTAGGTAACCATCAAATGTAATAACACTTCCATTTGCTTTAAAATTATATCCATTATTTGATAGATTAATACTTGTTTGCATATATTTCGCGCTTTTCATTAAAGATGCTAATGCTCTATAATAAATCATACGATACAACTTATATTCATCTGGTGTTAAATATGGTTTTATTTCTTCAGGAATTCTATTAATACTTGTTGGCCTAATTGCTTCGTGGGCATCTTGAACGTTTTCAGTTTTTTTAGAAACTTTTACACTTCCAACATAATTAGAACCAAACTTATTTTTAATAAACTGATAAGTATCATTTATGAAATCATTTGATAAACGAATTGAATCTGTACGCATATAGGTAATTAAACCAACTGTTTCACCTGGCAATTCAATTCCTTCATATAATTTTTGAGCAATACTCATTGTTTTTTTGGCTGTCATACCTAATTTATTAGATGCATCTTGTTGTAAAGTAGATGTAATAAATGGTACTTTAGAGTTTCTTGTTTTCTCTTTTTCTGTAACACTTTCTAAAACAAAATCTTTTTTTAATTTTTTTAAAATATTATTTGCTTCTTCTTCGTTATGAATATCGCCGTCATAATCAGCTTCAAAATCATTAAATAGTGCTTTTATTGTCCAAAATTCTTCAGGTGTAAACTTTTCAATTTCTCTTTCTTTATCAACAATTAATTTAAGTGCAACTGATTGAACTCTACCAGCAGATGATCCACTCGTTTTTGCTTGCATTAATTTACTTAATCTAAAACCAATTATACGATCAAGTATTCTTCTTGTTTCTTGTGAACTTACTAAGTTCATATCTATATCACGAGCGTGATCAAATGAGTTTAAAATTGCATTTTTTGTTATTTCATTAAAAACAATTCTTTTATAATTTTTATCATTTAAATCTAAACACTCTTTTAAATGCCAACTTATAGCCTCTCCTTCACGATCGGGGTCGGTTGCAAGATAAACATTATCAACTTTTTTTACATCATTATTAAGTTCTTTAATTAATTTTTTCTTCCCACTTATAAATGTATAGTCTGGTTTAAAGTTATTGTCAACATCAACTCCTAAACCATATTTACCTTTAGTAGATAAATCTCTAATATGTCCTTTACTAGAAACTACGTGATAATCTTTGCCTAAATACTTTTCAATAGTTTTAGACTTACTTGGAGATTCCACTATTACCAAATTTTTAGTCATTCTCTCGCCTCCTTTTAATATATACACTAAAACAAACTATATGTCAACAACATTTTTAAAAATCAAAAAATATTTTCACAAAACTATTGCATTATAATTTTAAGGTGTGCTATAATTAATTTGCACGGCACCTTTCTAAAAATATAAATAGTATGTATGGAAGAAAAAATTTATCAACATTCGCCGTGTATTTTGAATTAAAAGTTATATGAAAATATAACTTTTTTCTTTTTGTAGACAATTGTTTAAAAATAATATATAATTATTATGGTGAAGAAAATGCAAATAAGAGAAATAAATAAAGATGAATTAAATAGTTATTTAAAGAATATTGATCATTCTTTATATCAAACTAGCGAATATGCTAATACTATGGAAAAACAACTATTTAGTATTAAATTACTTGGTCTTGAAGAAAATGGCAATATAATTGGTTCAACGATTCTTTTAATAGTAAAAAAACAGGGTTTTAATTATGCTTATGCTCCTAGAGGTTTTGTAATTGATTATAATAATGAATCTTTAGTTAAAACATTTACTTTAGAAATTAAAAAGTATTGCAAAAAAAATAATATCGTTGCAATTAAATTAAATCCTTTAATTATAAAAGAAATAAATAATGTTAAACAAGAAAATTATGATAAGATATTTAATAATCTTAAAAGTCTTGGATATAACCATTTGGGATATAATGATTTTTTTGAAAGTTTTAAACCGAGATATGAAGCTAAAATTGAAATGAATAATCCTAATATATTGTTTAATAATATAAAAAAAGAATATAAAACAAAAATTAGAAGCGCAATTGATAATGGTGTTGAAATTCATAAAGGAACATATGATGATTTAAAATATTTATATGCTCATACTGAAAAAAAATATCCAAGAAATTTATTATATTTCGAATATTTGTATTATTATTTTAGTCAAAATAAAAAAATTGATTTTTTCTATGCTAAATTAAATTGTTCCAAATTATTAAGCAAGTTTAGATCGCTTTATATAAGACAAGAAGAAATATGTAAACAAATTGATGAATTTATAAAAAAAGAACAATCTAATAGATTGACGGCTTTAAAGATAGAAGCTGATAATTTACTTGGTAAATATCATAATCAGTTAACGAACGCCACAAAATTAATGCAAACTCATCCAAATGGTATTGTAATTGCTGAGTGTTTATTTATAAAAGAAAATGATGAAGTATATATGATAATGGATGGTTATGATAAAAACTATAAAAGATATAATGCTAAACATTTATTAATATGGGAAGCTATAAATTATTATAAAGATTTTAAATATTTAAATTTAGGTGGTCTTACTTCTTTAAAAGAAACTAAATATCAAGGATTAAACCAATTCAAAATGAACTTTGGAAGTGCGTGCTACGAATATATTGGTGATTTAGAATTAGTATGTATACCTAGTAAATATTTCTTACTTAAGAACTTAAGACCTTATGAGAACTTGATAAAATAGTTCTCTTTACTTTAAGTTACATAAATGTTATAATGTTCTAGGAAAGGATGATAAAATGAAAAAGAAAACAATATTATATGCAGTTGCTATTGCTTTACTAGTTTTAATATTTGGAATATTTATTAAACTTAATTCAAATAAGCAAGTATCTACAATTAATAGTGCAAGTGATATGAAAAAAATGCTAAATACGATTTATAGTAATGCTAAAACTGATTTACCTTCTCTTAGCACAGAAAAAGTTGATTTATCTAATACCGATATCGTAACAAGTTATACTGGTTTAAAAACAGCAAATGATATCGATTTGTTAGTTGTATCTGAACCATTAATAAATGCACAAGCATATTTGGTTGCTGTTATCAAAGTAAAAGATAATGTTGATGTAGAAAAAGTAAAAACTGAAATCTATGACAATATTGATATGAGACGTTGGATATGTGTTAGTGCTGAGAAATTATATATTACAAATAATGGAAACGTTATTTTCTTGGTTATGGCTGATGATAATTGGGCAAAGCCTGTTTATGATGAGTTTAAAGCCTATGTAAATAATAGCATCGGAAAAGAATTAGAAAAAACAAATGATGAAGGTAGTATTGAATTACCACCAGAAATGCCTGCAGCATAAAGCACCAGAAATGGTGCTTATTTAAGGAGGAAAAATGTTATTTACAAGTATTAGTTTTTTATATTATTTTTTACCAATAATATTATTTATTTATTTTATTGTTCCGAATAAAATGAAAAATGTTGTTCTTTTTATATTTTCTTTAATATTTTATTTATATGGAGAACCTAAATATATTATTTTAATGCTTTTAGAAATATTGATAGCCTATATTGGTGCTAGATTAATTGAAAAATATAAAAGTAAGGATATTTTTATAATTACTTTAATTATTCATATATCTTTATTAGTCTTCTTTAAATATACGGATTTTTTAATATTAAATATCAATAGTATTTTTAAAGTAAATGTTCCGCTTCAAAACATTGCCCTTCCAATTGGAATATCTTTTTATACATTTCAAATAATAAGTTATGTAATTGATGTTTATAGAGGTAAAGTTAAGGCTCAAAAGAATTTTCTCTTACTTGGAACTTACGTTTCTTTGTTTCCACAATTAATAGCTGGTCCAATTGTAAGATATGAAACTATTGAAGAAGAACTAAAAACGAGAAAGCATTCTTTTGAAGATTTTTCTTACGGAGTTAGAAGATTTATTATTGGTTTATCTAAAAAGGTACTGATCGCAAATATATTGGGTGAAATATGTACAATTAACGAGGCTACTATCCTATTTTACTGGATTAAAGCTATAAGTTATATGTTACAATTATATTTTGATTTTTCAGCATATTCTGATATGGCAATCGGTCTTGGTAGAATGTTTGGCTTCCATTTTCTTGAAAACTTTAACTACCCATATATTTCTAAAACAATAACTGATTTTTGGAGAAGATGGCATATATCGCTTAGTTCCTGGTTTAAAGATTATATTTATATACCTCTTGGTGGTAATAGAAACGGAATTATAAAGCAATTAAGAAATATAATGATTGTTTGGACACTTACAGGTGTTTGGCACGGAGCAAGTTGGAATTTTGTAGTATGGGGGCTATTATTTGGCATAGTATTAATAATTGAAAAGTTATTTTTGAAAAAATATCTTGATAAATTAAAAATACTAAACCATATATATGTACTTTTTATTGTAATGATTAGTTTTACAATCTTTAATGCATCATCTATGAAAGAAGCTTTCAATAATATATACGGTTTATTTAATTTTAATAATCCATTTATTAATAGTTCTACTTTATATTATTTTAAGAGCTATTTAATAGTTTTAGTGATTGCTATTATAGGTTCTACTCCACTTATTAAAAATATAATTGATAAATTAAATAAAAATGAAAAAATTAAAAATATAATAAATATATTTGAACCTATTTTACTTTTAGTTTTATTAATAGTTGTAACATCATATTTAATTGATAATTCATATAACCCATTTTTATATTTTAGATTTTAGGAGATATTTATGAAAGAAAAGATAAAAAATATAATAGTTTCGCTACTATTTTCTAGTTTTATAATAACTATTTTTATAATTAATTTGATTAAAAAAGATGATGAAATATCAATAAGTGAAAGAAGAAAACTTGAACAATTTCCTGATATAAGTACGAAAACAGTATTTGATGGAACATTCTTTAAAAAGTTTGATTCATATGTTAATGATCAATTTATTAAAAGAGATGATTTAAGACTTATAAAAGCAAACATTGAATTAAAAACTCGTGGTAATTATAAGAATCTATATATTTATAATGGCTATATAATTGAACAACTTTATCCATTAAATGAAAAGTCTGTTTTAAATTTTACAAATAAGATTAAAGAAATTAAGGATTTATATTTAAAAAATAATAATATTTATATATCAGTA
The DNA here is from genome assembly GCA_000433875.1 of Firmicutes bacterium CAG:884. GTDB lineage: Bacteria > Bacillota_I > Bacilli_A > RF39 > UBA660 > CAG-884. Next base: position 28,495 of record HF993337.1, on the reverse strand, counting down.
GTACCTGATAAGAATTATTTTGTAAATGATAATAATTTAAAATTAGATTATGATAAACTTATAAATATTGTTAATTCGGAAATAGATGCAAAATATATAGATCTATTTAATATTCTATCACTTGATAATTACTATATAACTGATAGTCATTGGAAAGAAGAAACTTTAAGAGAAATTATAAAGAAATTTTCTAAGGAAATGGACTTTGATGTAAATAATAATTATATAGAAAAAGAAATAACAAGTTTTAAGGGTGTTTACGCTAGTAGACTTCCAATAAATGTAAAAGAAGATAAAATTAAAATACTAATTAATGATACAATTAATTCAAGTATTGTTTACAATTATGAAACAGGGAAAAATGAAGGAATATATAATTTAAATAAAAGCAATTCTCTTGATAAATATGACATTTATTTATCTGGTTCAGTTTCGTTATTAAAAATAACTACTAATAATCAATCAAATAAACGATTAATTATTTTTAGAGATTCTTATGGAAGCAGTATTACTCCTTTATTCACTGAGGGATATAAAGAAATAATAGTTGTTGATACAAGATATATTTCCCCTAAACTATTAGCAAATTATATTGATTTTAATAGTGCTGATATTTTATTTCTATATAGTACATCTCTTATAAATAATAGTTATACACTAAAATAACATTTGTAATTACAAATGTTATTTTAATATGTTATTAAGTATTTTGTTTACTGCTACATCACTCATGCCATAATTAATATACGTGCTATATAAGATGTTTACAGCAAGTAAATCATAGTCACTTAAATCTTCTACTTTGCTTCCGTATTCATATAAAACACTATTTGGTATTAATTTGCTGTCATTTTTAAGTCCTATTGAATGTAATATTTCTTCGCATATAACAGATCTTTTGATATTATTGTCTAAATTAGAATTGATGTAAATGTTACTTTTATAGATAATGTCATTATTAAAATCGATTGTTGAATAACCTTCTACTCCTTGAACTTTAATAATTCCATATAGTTTATCATAAGAAATAAAATCTATAGATAGATCATAGTCATTTTCTTTATAGTACATTCCAGGAAATCCGGGAATATTATTTAATATACCTACTACATACTTTATTTGTTTTATGTCTTCTTCACTTGCATTTGTATATTTATAATATATCGGTTTATTCCATTTTTGGATTTTTTTTGAGCTTTCATTTATAGTATATTCATTGCTTAAAGCAATTTCATTAAAGAAAGGTATAAAATTATTTATATCATAATTGATATTATTTTTTATATTATAATTTCCTACATATATAACTGTGTAATATTTTTTATCATATATACTTGCTTCTAAAATGGTTTTTCCATTATTTAAAGCAAGTATTTTATTATTTTTAAATATTGCGACATTGGTATCATATATTTTGAAATTAACTAATTCATTTGGAACATTACTTTTTATTTCAAATTCTTCATTTTTATTTAAATTAACAAAACTACTATTTAAAACTAAACTATCTACATTATCATTAACATTAATAGTTAAGGTAAGAACTTTTTCATTTACTTTTACATTTATGGTAGTTGTTCCTTTTTTGATTCCTTTTAAAGTTATGTTATCAATACCATAGTTTACATTTACGATATCAGTATTAACGCTCCAAATGATATTTTCTTTGTTTATGGGAATAGAACTATATAAGGTTACTTTTTTGGTTTCACCGATTAGTAAATCAACTTTTTTAGTGCTTAGGCTTATATTGATATCTTTAACAATTATATTTATATCTTTATATGTTCCTTTATTTGTAATTGCTCTTAAGGTTGTTGTTCCTTCTTTTAAAGCTTTTATAGTATTCCTTTTTAATTCAATTATATTAGAATCATATTCATATTTAATTATTTCAATATTTTCTTTTAATATATAATCTATTTGTTTACTTTGAGAAATGTCTAAAACAATTTTATCATATCTATAGTTAATATCTTTTGTTGGCTCAACTACTTTTATATTATATTTTTGATTATTTGTTTTTAAGGTTGCTTCACCTTTTTTAATGCCCCATATATTATTGTTTTCATCAACTGTTATTATATCATTACTAACTATATAATCTTCATTTAAATCATTTATTTTTCTGCTTTCTCCTAATGGTATATTTATATAAATGTTTTCATCTTTCGGATTTTTAATAACTAAATATACAATAAATATTAATGATATAGTTAAAATAAAAATAATTAGACTTGTAATTTTCTTCATATACATCACTAGTATAATTATAGCAAAGTATTTAAAATATAACAAGAAAAAATGTACCTTTATTTATAGTACATTTTAAATGATTTCATTTTTTATATTCTTGTTTTTTAGGGCATCAATTAATTTGTCAATGTCTTTTCTGGTGTTATAGAAATATAAGCTAACACGGCATGTATTTTTAACTCCTAAACATTCCTTTAACATTTTCGCGCAGTGGTTACCTGCTCTTATACAAATATTTTTTCGGCTCAAATAAATAGACAAATCTTGGGCAAAGACACCTACTTTATTAAAGGTTATTAGGTTTGAATCAAAGTTTTCATTGTATAAAACAATGTCATCAATTTCTTTGAATCTTTTAATTGCATATTTTCTTAAATCTTTAACATAATTATGGATATTATTCATTCCAATAGCATTTAAATATTCAATTATTTTGCCGAATGCTAGAATACCTTCAACATTAGGGGTTCCTGCTTCAAAACATCTTGGAACGTCATCATATACTCTTGTTTGATCGCTTGCAAATGATGCATTCATTCCACCGCCAAATAAGATTGGTTTCATTTTCTTTAGGTGTTTTAGTTTACCATATAGGATACCTACTCCGGTTGGTCCACACATTTTATGAGCTGAAAAGGCTAAAAAATCAATATCTAGATCTTTAACATCTGTTTTCATATGGGGAACACTTTGAGCACCATCTAAAACAACCATTATGCCTTTTTGATGGGCATATTCAGTTATTTCTTTGATTGGTCTTATATCACCTAAAACGTTTGTTATATGGGCAAGTGATATTACTTTAGTGTTAGAATTTATGGCTTTTTTTACATTTTCAATTGTTACCATATTATTTTCTAATTCAATATATTTTATTTTGATTTTATTTGAATCAGCTAATTCAAACCAAGGTAAAACATTTGATGCGTGTTCTGCTTTAGTTATTAATACTTCATCATTTTCTTTTAGAACATTTTTAAAATAACCGAATACAATTCTATTTAATGAATCAGTTGTATTATTTGTAAAAACAATTTCATTTGTATTTGCATTTATAAATTTCGCAACTAAGTTTCTTGTATGGTCATATTTACGATCAGCTATAATTGCTATATCATAGTCTCCTCTATGAATATTAGAGGTTTCTTCTAGATAGTATTTTTTTATTGGATCAAGTATAATACTTGGTTTAAGTGCTGTTGCACCAGAATCTAAATACACATAATTTTTTAATACTTCAAAATCTTCTCTATTCATATTTCACCTCCAAATCATCAATATATTTTTTTATTTCACAGTCATCTAAGTTTCTTTTTAAGAAACTGTTTATTAATAATCTTTTTGCCTCTTTTTCTTCTATTCCTCTACTTTTTAGATAGAATAAATCGTCTTCATTAAAACTACCTATTTTAGCACTATGGGATGCTTCAACATCATATTCTTCGATTAATAGTAATGGTTTAATGGTATTATTTAATTCGTTCATACTTATGATTTCGTTATCTTGATTAGCTTTTGCTCTTACACAACCATTTGGTATAATTGTTGTTACATTTAAATTAAGGGTTCCTTTATTTACAGATAAGCCATCACATTTAATGTTACTTGTTGTTTCTCTTATATTATGGTTTATAATTACATCAATTGTGTCATTTCCGTTTGAGATGTTTTTTAATATAAAATCACAGTTAGCGTTTGTTCCGTTTAGGTTAATTAGATCTAATTCTTTTGTTTCAATGTTATGATTAATTTTATTGACTTTCAAATAACTGTTTGCTAGTAAAGTGTATTTATATTTTATTTTTGTTTTTAGGTCTTTTTTTACTTCATATAGATTTAGACTTACATCATTATCTAGGTTAACATTAAATGATACTTTAACATCATCTTTTATATAGATATAAAGGCTAGTATTATTATGAATATATATACTGAATTCATCGATACCGAAGCGTTCCATTATACCATTAAAATTAACAACTACATTATCATCTAATTCTTTAGTCATTCCTTCATTACTCAATATTATCTTATTCATTTTTATCATTTACATCCACTTCATTTGTACATTCTTTAAATAAGTTATAGCCGTTTTCTTCAATTTCTTTGACTAAAGATAAATCACCATTTTTAACTATTTTGCCATCTAACATTATATGAACATAGTCTGGTTTAATGTAATCAAGTAAGTTTTCATAATGGGTTATCATTAATATTGCTGGTTTCTTTTCTTCAAAATATTCCATTATACTAGATGCAACTATTTTTAAACTGTCCATATCTAGTCCTGAATCAATTTCATCTAATAAAACTAGACTTGGTTTTAACATATACATTTGCAATATTTCGTTTTTTTTCTTTTCGCCACCAGAGAATCCTAGATTAATGCTTCTGTGCAACATTTCTTTATCAAAGGATAGTTTGTCACACAAACCATTTATTTCTTTAACAAATCCATATAATTTAAAGTTTTCATCGTCTCTTAGAGCGCTTCTCATTAGATCAGCTGTTGTCACGCCTTCTATTTCGTTTGGCATTTGCATTCCTAGGAAAATTCCTTTTTTACTTCTTTCATTTACTTTTAAATTAAGAATACTTGTTCCATCTATTAATATGTCACCTTTAGTAATTGTATATTTGGGATCGCCCATAATTGTTTTTAGCAAGCTTGATTTACCTACACCATTTGGTCCCATGATTGTATGGATTTCTCCTGAATTAATTGTTAAATTAAAATCATTAATTATTTCTTTATTATCTATTTCAACAGATAAATTCTTTATTTCTATCTTTTGCATACTTCTTCACCAACTAATATTTTATCATTTTTTTTAAATAATTTGAATATAAATATTAAAATATTCATAAAATTTGATTTTAATAATTGTTTTTATATTGTATAATTATATAGGAGGTAATTATGAATTGTGTATTTTGTAAAATTGTAAATGGTGAAATTCCTTCATATACTTTATATGAGGATGATAAAATTAAGGTATTTTTAGATATTAATCCAAGATCTAATGGTCATACTTTAATTGTTCCTAAGGAACATTTCGTTGATTTGGATGATATTTCTTTAGAAATGGTTGATTATATATTTAGTAAAGCTAAAGATATTAAAAAATTATTAGAAACTAAATTAAATCCTGATGGTATTAGATTGGTTCAAAATAATGGTGTTTTAGAAGATGTAAAACATTTCCATTTACATATAATTCCATTTTATAAAGAAAATAATTTTAAAGATGTAAAAGAAATATATGAAATACTAAATAATTAGTATTTTTTTATTAAAAAAAGAAGCATATGCTTCTTATTTGTTTGGATAAACACTAACTTGTTTTTTATCTTTTCCAAGTCTTTCAAACTTTACATAACCACTAATTTTTGCAAATACAGTATCATCAGTACCAATACCTACATTAACGCCAGGATATATTTTAGTACCTCTTTGACGATAAAGGATAGATCCACCTGTAACATATTCACCATCAGCGGCCTTTGCGCCTAATCTTTTAGATTCAGAATCACGTCCGTTCTTAGTAGAACCTTGACCTTTTTTATGCGCAAATAATTGTATATTTAAATGCATTAATTCAAACACAACTCTCGCCTCCTATTTTGATATTGTTTTCATATTGTTTTGATAATTCCGTCAGTAAGTCAATCATATTGTTAATTAAAGTATCAACTATATCACTATGTTTAATGATTGTTATAACAACTTCTTTTCCCTCACTATGCTTAATAGATTCTTTATCTATTTTTAAACAAGCATTTACAGTTGTAATAACTATCGAACTAATAGATGCACAAACTATATCTTTACCATAATCATCAAAATTGCTATGGCCTTTTAATATAACTTTTTCAATTCTATTGTCTTTAACAAAATAATTTACTCTTACCATACTTATGCCTTAATAGACTTAATTTCAACTTTTGTATAAGGTTGTCTATGTCCTTGTCTTTTGTGATAGTTATTTTTTTGAACATATTTATAAACAATAATTTTAGATTGTTTACCATTCTTAATAACTTCTCCTGTAACTTTAGCACCTTTTACAAGTGGATTTCCAACTTTATCATCTACCATTAAAACTTCATCAAAAACTACTTCTTTACCAGGTTCTAAATCTAATTTTTCAACATAAATAATTGAACCTTCTTCAACGATATATTGTTTTCCACCAGTTTTTATAACTGCTTTCATTTTTATACCTCCTTATTAACTAAGACTCGCCATTATGGTACGTAATGTTTAAAACCATTTCTGTGCGGTTGTAGAGTGAGGCCCTACACAAGTAATGATTTTACCACAAAATAGTAGTGTTGTCAAATATTTTACCTGAAAAATCCCATATAAATTAAGAAAAGTAAATATAGTGTTGAAACGATCATTCCATTTATCATATCTGATTTTGTGCTTTTAAACTTAACACCTATTCCCATTGATATAAATACGCCTCCGATTAGTCCGCCAATATGGGCTGCATTGTCAATTCCTGGTGTTACGATACCGAATAGTAAATTAATTAAAATTACGGGAACAATTTGGGTTCTTAGAACAGTTCCTAAGTAAACTCTATAATAATAGCCAAAATATAATAATGAACCAAATAGGCCAAATATCGCGCCACTTGCGCCTATACTTACAACGTTTGGATCGGCAAATACTAATGATAAAAGGTTTCCTGTAATTGCACTAAAGAGATAGATGATTGCAAATCTTGTTTTTCCAAAAAAGTTTTCAAGTTGAATTCCGAGTACATAAAGGGCATACATATTACATATTAGATGCAAGAAACCATCGTGTAAAAAGGCTGATGCGATCAAGCGCCAATATTCGCCATTTAATACTAATGATTTAACATTGCCACCAAATTTAACTAGAGTTTCGGTTTGAAATCCATAAATTCCATCACCACTTACAAATACCATTATAATAAATAGTAAAATATTTATTGCAAGTAAGGCATATGTTACATATGGTTTTCTAATAGCAAATATTTCTTCGGCTCTTTTACCATTTTCTTCATTTTTATGGGCTATATCATCAGTTATTTTCATAAATAAATTAACTCCTTCTTCATCAAATTTTGTATCTGTTATTATATCAGGAAATACTTTTAAGACATTACCACATTTATTTAATTCGTCTATGTCTTTTATTCCAACAAAATCCATTTCTTTAGATGGTCTTATTTTTTCTTCATCAACATTATCTCCTAAATTGATAAATATACTAAGGGTATTCATCCTGAATGAAAAGGTTTGTTTTTTTATTTTTTTAATTATGGTTGATGATCTATATAAATCAAAGTTTAATTGTTCATTATTATGAATATAGTTTGAAACAATTCTAATTATTTTATAGTCAGAATTAAGGTTTTCTAACCATATTTCGTTTTTAGCGCCTTGTAATATAACAGGATTATAGTTTTTTTCTGTTATAAAATAGTGCATTAATTTCATTGTTATTTCATCAATTTTGTTAACCATTATTCTTCCTCCATAATTTTAAGTATTTTATTAAAGCATTCTGGTGTTTCTGCTTTAAAGGTCATTTTTTCTTTTGTTCTTGGATGAATTAAAGTAAGTTCAAATGAGTGTAATGCTTGACCACTATTATCAATTAATGAGTGGTTGCCATAAACAGGATCATTTACAATTGGATGGCCAATATATTCCATATGGCATCTTATTTGATGAGTTCTTCCTGTTTCTAGTTCTAATTCAAGTAAACTTGCTCTTTTGAATTTTTTTAATACTTTAAAGTGAGTAATTGCTTCTTTTCCGCCATCAATTACTTTCATTTTGAGTCTATTATTAGGATCTCTTCCAATCGGTGCATCAATAGTTCCACTAGTATTATTAAATGTTCCCCAAACAATTGCATAGTATTTTCTTTTTGCTGTTTTTGTTTTTATTTCTTCTGCTAAAATATTATGGGCTTCATTGTTTTTGGCAACTACTAACAATCCTGTTGTATAGGCATCTATCCGATGAACAATACCAGGTCTATATTCGCCGTTTATGTCACTTAAGTTTTTCGATAAATACATTAAGGCATTTACTAGAGTACCGCTGCTATTCCCTGCTCCGGGATGAACAACTAATCCGTTTGGTTTATTAATAACCATTATATCATCATCTTCGTAAACAATATCAATTTTAATGTTTTCTGGTTTGATTTCTTCATCTTCTTTAAATTCATATGTAATTACATCGCCTGCACTTAAAATGAATCCACATTTTTGATTTTGTCCGTTTACATATATGTTATCTATGTTTTTTTTAACTTGGCTTCTAGTTATTTCCAAGTATTTAGATAAATAATTATCTAATCTTTCGTTTGTTTCACTAACTGTGATTTTTTCCATTTTATCACCTCTAATAATAAAAGCAATGAGCAAGATACAACAATACATATATCTGCAAAATTGAATATGGCCATATCATAACCGAATAATCTAAAGTCTAGATAGTCTATTACATGTCCTCTAAATATTCTATCAATTAGGTTACCTAGTATTCCAGCAACTAATATGCTATAAATGTATTTTTCTAATTTTTCTAATTTTTTTATATTTTTAAATATATATATTATAACAAAAACTGCAATTAATATTAGTAGTAATACATTCCCACTAAATAAGCTAAATGCTGCTCCATCATTTGTTACATATGTTATTTTAAAGAAATCTTTAATGATATTAATACTTTGGTTTAGGTACATATTGGATGCAACTAAATATTTAATCATTTGATCTAAAAATAAAAATAGAATTATTATAATAATCATATCTCATCACCTATTTATTATACCATTTAAAATGAAATATAACAATATCTTATTTTCGGTCATATTTTGATATTTGTTTATCTAATTCTTCTATTATTTTGTTATTTGATTTTATTTTGGTTTTATTTTTTTCTAATTCATTATCTAATTTATTTATTATTTGATAATAATTTGCACTTTTTCTTTTGAAGAATACTATTATATAGAATAGTCCTATTATGCATAATGCTGACAATATTATTTTCATTTCATTTTGCTCCTTATTTTATAGAATAATAGTTTTATCTTTTTTCTAAATATTATTCTTTTTTGTAATTTAATTATACTTTCATATTTATCCCATTCTGTTATATAGTATATATTTTTGTTATAGTATTTTTCTTTTTTATAGTCATCAATTAGTATATATACTGTATATATTATTAATAATGAGCTTAGTATGATTATTAATATTAGATAGTCCATATTATTCACCTTTAATATAATAGCAAATAAGTAATTATTAATCAACTATTAGTTTATAATTTTGTAAACTTTTAGTTAATTTGTGTTGCATATAAAATATTGTTTTGTTATAATATGAATAGATACATTTGTTAATTCATTGTAATCACCTTACAAATGAAAATAGATACAAGTGTATCTATTTTTTTATGAACAAAAAGTATATTAAAATAAAATCAATTATATAATCATAGAATCTTAGTTTGTCAAAAAGGATAATACTAGATAGTATAGAAAATAATACAATTAAAACGCCTATTATTTTAGAAAACTTATTATTTTCTTTTGTCATATAGGTTAGATATGCAAATAGTGGTGAGAAGAGCGCAAAGATGGTCCATCCTATAATGAAGCTAGTATTATATACTCCGTGAGTTATAACGGCAACGGTGTAATATGATATTAGCATTCCTATACAAAATGGTAAGATATTTTTCATTGCATCTACTCTACTTTTACTATAAATTGATATAAGAGTGCCAAATAATACCCAGATTGCAAATTCTGAGAAAACATCACATAATACATTCGTATACATATCAAATAGTCTACTCATTATACCGAGCAAAATACCGATTACAAGCATTGATAATGGGTTAAGTATTTTATTTTTCATTTGGTTCTCCTATATAAAAGTTATAAACCTCTATGCATTCTTTGTCAGGTAAACCTGTTTCTTTTACTAAATATTTTATGCATTCTTCTTTGGATGAAGAGCTTTCTTTTATTTCTTTTATTTCTTTTATTATTTTTATAACATTTATAAATGTTATTTTTCTTTCTTTTAAACTTATTTTTTTTACTATATAGCCATAACTTGCTGATTCCTTTTTATATTTTAAAAACGAATGATCAATATCAAAACCTAAAATATTTTTAATTTCATCATATGTTAGTATATATTCTTCTTTTTGATTATTTTTTAGATATTTCCATAATGGTTCATATTTACTCATAATTTTCCTCACTTTAATATAATTATCAATATTTTTATAATAATTCTAATTACAATGACATCATTTTCATTTTGTTTTTACAAGATTTTTAGTCTGAAGACATTTACCATCATTCACTTTTTATTATATCATAAAAATTAAGTATTTTAAAACTCAAACTTTTTATGGTTTGAGTTTATTATCAATCTGGTGCCCACACGCAGAATCGGACTGCGAACTAAGCCTTACCATGGCTTTATTATACCACTTAACTATATGGGCATAGAAGGAAAATTAATTTTCCTTGCTTTCTTCTTCTCTTTCAAGTTCTCTATAAGCAATCTTACCTACCTTAGTTGTAGGAAGAGTTTCTCTATATTCAATTTCATATGGCATCGAATAACGTGCTATGTTTTTTAAACAATATTCATAAATATCATTTTTCAAATCATTTGTAGGCTTAATTCCTTCTTTTAAAACAATGAATGCTTTCGCTACTTGAACTTTATAAGGATGTTTAATGCCTATTACAGTTGATGTTAAAACTGCTGGATGACTATTTATTATTCTTTCAACATATGATGGATAAATATTATAACCACTTGATACAATAACTCTTTTAAGTCTTTGTTTAAAATAAACAAAACCGTCTTCATCCATAGAAGCTATATCACCTGTATGAAGCCATAATCTACCATCTTCGTGAACTCTTAATGTATTAATCGTTTCCTCAGCATTTTCTAGATAGCCTAACATAACGGTTGGTCCACTAATACATATCTCACCATCTTCACCATATGGAACTTCATCGTGAGTATTTGGCATAACAATTTTAAAATATGTATCTGGAAATGGAACACCAATTGAACAAGGTCTCATATAATCATCTAATGTTAAACAAACAGCTGCTGTACTTTCAGTTAAACCATATCCTTCTTTTACTTTAGCATTTGTTCCGTGTTTAATCAAAAAGTTTTCTAAACTTCTTCTTAAATCAGGCTGTAATTGATCACCGCCACAAACAATATTTTTAATAAACGATAGATCTTGTTTTGCGACTTTCTTATTACTGATTAAAGCAGAAAATAATGTTGGAACACCAACTATAAAGTTGGGTTTGTATTTTTTAATTAAATCACCAAATTTTTTCGAACTGAAACTTGGAATCAAAATACATTTCATACCAATACATAATGTTGTATGAATACATACAGCAAGGCCAAAACCGTGGAAGATCGGCATAATTGAAAGGATTGAATCTCCAGGAGCATTTGGTGTTGCCATTACTTTTGCTTGATTTGCAAGGGCATTAAAGTTCATATTAGAAAGTAGTATTCCTTTTGGTTCTCCTGTTGTTCCCCCACTATATAAAATAACGGCTTCATCATTACTATTTCTTCTTACTAATGTTTCACCAACATATGATTTACCTCTATTTATAAAATCATTCCATAATAAATCATTTGGTCTTAATTTAACTTTTTTGTTTTTTCTTCCTTTAGAAACCCAATATAATAGTCCGACACGATGACTCATACGATCACTTACTGATGTTACAACTATTTTTTCTACTTTTGTATTACCTATAATGCTTAGTAGTTTATTATATAGTAAATCGATCGTTAAAACAAACTTACTATTTGCTTTATTTAAATAGAATTCTATTTCGGTTTCACTTGATAATGGATGAACCATATTCGCAACAGCACCTATTTTATTTACAGCATAAAACATTAAAATGCCTTGTGGAGTATTTGGCATACATATTGTAACCCTATCTCCTTCATTTACGCCTTCAGCTTTTAAAGCTTTTGCGACTTCTTCTATTTCATTTAAAAATTTTCTAAAATTTACAATTTTTCCATAATATTCATATGCATTTAGATTCATATGCATTCTTGAACATGCTTCTAAATATTCATAGATTGTTCCTTCAAAATAATTTAAATGTGCTGGTTTATCACCATAAAAATTAATCCACGGACACTTAGGTTCTTGTACTTTATTTTTTTTCATATGTTTCCTCCAACTCCGTACTTTGTAAGTATACCATTTTTAAAAATAAAAAACAAGTATTTTTTTACTTGTTATTATCTAATAATCCCAACAAATTGATTTTGAAAATATCTTTGTCAGAATGTTCTTTTGAAACCATTACACCTTTATATGTAATTAATTCCGATTGATGTCCTTCGGATAGGATATCTTCTGGTACCAATCTATCTAACATAACAGTTTTAATATCTTTATAAACTACGTAATATAGTTTTATATCGCCGTGAACTTTTGCAAATGTAGGATCTGTAGGTAATTTTAATTCATATGTTTCAGTATTATTTTTTTTATTTGTTGATACTAATTGCCCTAAAAAATTACCTTCTTTTAATTCTGGATAATAATCAAAATATAATTTTTTATATGCTAACATATTATATTTTTTTAGAGATCTTTCTAATTTTTTAAATTCATTTTCGTTAACGTAGTCAAATAAATAAGTTCCTTTCATAATTAACCCCCTATTAAATGGTATATTCTTACCAACTCAACTACATTATACTCTTATTAAAAAAGCTGTCAAATTAAAATGAATATTTTTATTTTTCATAGTTATATAAATAAAGTAAGGCTTCATCAAATGTGCTTACACCTACTATTTCTATATCATATTTATTTTCGTTTTGGATTTTTATTGCTTCATCATAATTTTCTCCTTTTGGTACAAAGAAGATATCTGCTTTAGCTTTAACTGCTCCTTTTAGTTTATATTTAACGCCATCTATTTCAACAACGTTACCTTCAGCATCAATTGAACCTGTTCCTGCTATTTTAAGGCCATTACTTATATCTCTTTCTACTAAGTTATCATAAATATATAGGGTTTCCATTAGTCCGGCTGAGGATCCGAATTCATATAAATTGAAGTTAAATTCTACTTTTGGTGAATATTCTAATGTTTTATTAAGGGCAACATATATACCAAATACTTTTTTATCATTAATAGTATATACATAAGCATATCTTTCATACTTTTTACCGCCCGATATAGATTCAATTCTTACTTTATCACCTGCTGAATAGATTGTTGATAAATAACTTAAGTGTTTTGCTGATTCAATTTTTACACCGTCAACACTTACTATTTCATCACCCACTTTTAGATCAGTATTAGCATTTTCATCGACATAAATAACATAAACTTTTTCATCTTTTTTATTTACTTCTAATCCTGCTAGTTTATAGGCATTTATAATAGCATTATCATTACTTTCTTTTAAAACTATTTTGCCTCTTAGGTCGTTCTCTTTTACGCTTGTTCCATTTTCTATTGTTTCACTTGTTTTATAGACATCCCAAGATTTATTAAAGTATGATATTAATAATGTCGGTATCGTTGCTTTTCTTGCTTCTACATATGTCATATTATAACTTCCACTTATTTTATAACCGTTTTCTACTTTTATTCTTTCGCTTAAATCAATAATACCGCCTGGCGATTCAATTACATAAGGAAACTCAAATGTAAATACAAATAATATAAGTACAAATGCAATTATAAAGCTTAGGTTTGCTAGGATTATGCGTCCTATTTTTTTTAAGATGTTTTTTATCATATTTTTAATCCTCCTTAATACATTTTATTGGTGATGAAATGAAAAAAATATTTTATATTCTTTTTTTATTAATTTTATCTTTTTTGGTTATTATATATTCAAAAGATATATCTTTTAATATTACAAAAATATTTGATACTTGGAAAACAAATATTTTTCCTTCTTTATTTCCATTTTTTATTATTTCTAAAATTCTTATAAATTATGGTTTCACTCCTAAAATATTCAATATAGATCCTAATTATTCTTTTATTTTTTTTATGAGTATGATAAGTGGTTTTCCTTCTTCTGCTAAATATACTAAAGAATTAGTTGATAAGGGTATTGTTTCTTATGAAGATGCTAATAAAATAATTTTATTTACGCATTTTTCAAATCCGGCTTTTATTTTAATAACGCTTAGTTCTAATTTTCTAAAGAATACAAGGGTTGGTTTTCTTATTCTTTTTTCACATTATATTTCCAATTTAGTTATAGCTTTATTTGTTAAGGATTCAAAAAGTAAATCTACATACAAGAAAGATCCAAAGCCTTTTTCTTATGCTTTAAATGATGCGATCAAAGATACTCTTAGTACTTTATTTTTAATTCTTGGTACTTTAGTTACATATTCAATTATTATTACTTTATTTAATAAATTACCAATAAATATATATTATAAGAGTATATTAATTGGTTTAATTGAACTAACTGAGGGGTTAAGAAGTGTTAGTTTATTAAATATTTCTTTAAGGTTAAAGGCTTCTCTTTGTACATTTTTATTATCATTTGGAGGACTTGCTATTCATACACAGGTTATTAATATAATTAAAATCAATTATAAAAAATATTTAATTTTTCGAATATTTCACGCAAGTCTTTCCTTTTTGATAACTTATTTCCTTTTTAATCTATTTTATCGCCTATAAAGGTTATAATTGCATAACCATCACCATCATTACCGTGATTTGCTTCATTGCCAGTATATGGATTTTTCATTTTTTTATTTCCTTCGATAATTAATGGGTTATATTTGGTATTATCTTTAATAATTTGGGCTTCTCTTCCATTAATTGTAACTTTATCTTTAATATAGCTTGTTCCACCGCTTGCTTTATCAGTACAGCTTACAACATCGAAGGTATTATAACCGCCACCTGGCGCACAGGTTGTTGCACTTTTATCGTTTGCTTTGGAATCGCCATAACTTGAACCATTATTTGTTCCGTAGCCACCAACATTATATAAGCCACTTCCTCCGCCTCCGGCAATTAATATACGAGAGTTTTCATTTGCATTTAATCTAATGTCTGTTGCACCGCCTCCGCTAAAGCCGTTAAAAGAAAGACTACTGTTTGTATTAAAGTTTGGTCTTCCGGTAATTGAGTTATTCATTTGACCAACATATACATATACTTTTTCGCCTTTTAAGAATCTTACAGTCATTCTTGAGTAAGCACCATAGCCTGATTCTGATCCAAGTCCACTTGCACCCCATAGCTCGAGACTATAGTATCCACTCATTGGGAAGGTATATTCATAAATGCTTTGATTATTATTAATTGTTCCTTTATATGAAAATCTGTTTTCTTTTTTGAAAGCAATTATATGTCTTTTAACAGTTGTTTTATATTCATTATCAATATATAGCTTATAGGGAATATCATATTCACCTTCTTTGTAATTTGTTTTATCTTTTTTTAAAGCGCTATAATCGATTTTAACTGATAAATTACTGCATCCCTCACCTTCAAAGGTACTTGTTATTTCTTTAGGATTTTCTTTTAAATTTTTATAATCAATATCTGTTTTCATTGTACAAGTATTTTTGCCGTAATAAACATATGTTCCGGGATCTGTAAAGATAGATTCGGTATCAAGGAATGACGCTCCTGGCTCTTTAAGTGCTAGGTAATATTCATAGTTTTCGTCGTCAAACTTTAAATCATCCATATGAACATTATTGCTATTATATGGTACAACGATATTTGTCATAAATGTTTCATCTTTTAAACTCGGATTAATAATTGGTATTTTGATTGATAGTAATGAATTATTAAATTCATCATTTGCAAGATCTTTTCTGTTATTTACTTTTACATCATTATATATGCTTCCATCAGTTAATTTTAGTGTAAAATCACCCCATCTAAAGGTATCTTTTTCAATTAAAAATAATTTCTCACTATTATCACTGAAAATAAATCTTATACAGTTTTTACCGCATTTGAGTGCTACTTTAACATCATTATATAGAAAATCATCATACATTCTTTCAGTCATAACATTTTGTTTGCTTATAATGTTTGTTTTAATATAGCTATCTGTATATAAATCTTTAATAATAATTGTTATTTTAAATAAGAAAAAACCAATTGTTATTGCTAGTGAAAAAGAAACAATAAGTTCAACGATTGTAAATCCTTTTTTATTCATACTTCCTCCTAAAACTTATAGTCTGCATAAGTGCCATCATTATATGCGACAATTATATGTTTACTCTTATCTTCTTTTAAGGTAACTGTAAATGTTATAAAATCTTCATAATATGATGTATCACCGGTATAACTACTTGCTTTACTATAATTATTTGTTAGATAATCATAAACAAGTGTAGTATTATTTGTAACAATGATTTTATTAATTCCAAGTTCAGTAACTAAAGCATTAAAAAGATCTTTTCTATTTATTTTGTTTGATTCAACAAATGTAGTTGAATCAAAATTTTTATATGTATTTTCATTCATTAAAAAGTCTTTAATAACCCTTGCGCCGTATAATCCATCAACAGTATTATAATTAAATGATCTTGTATAATTAAGTGTAAGTGTTCTTATTTGGGTATACATAAATACCATTACACCAATTAATAGAGTTGAAACAATTAATACTTCGGCAAGCATAAATCCATTTTTTTTCATAACTTTCTCCTATTCCCTTGAAATTATTCTAAATATATTATATAATAATTTAAGTATAAATACTAGACTA
The DNA here is from genome assembly GCA_000433875.1 of Firmicutes bacterium CAG:884. Classification (GTDB taxonomy): domain Bacteria; phylum Bacillota_I; class Bacilli_A; order RF39; family UBA660; genus CAG-884. Next base: position 11,411 of record HF993337.1, on the reverse strand, counting down.
AAAAGAAAAAAAGAGGAAAATATATGTTAAAAGAATTTGATTTTGTAAATGTACCAATCGTTGATATTGTAAACGCTATTTTCATTGATGCTTCTAATAAGGGTGCAAGTGATATTCACTATGATCCTTGGGAAGATTTTATGAAAATAAGGATTCGTATTGATGGTGAATTAATAGATTATGCTAAGGTTCCAAATGCTTATAAAAATAATCTCGTAACTCGCATTAAAATACTTTCAGGAATGAATATAACCGAATCAAGATTACCTCAAGATGGTGCAATAAAAGCAAATATTGGTGGCGAGGATGTTGATATGCGTGTATCTTGCCTTCCTACTAATAAGGGTGAAAAAGTTGTTATTCGTATTCTTGATTATAGTAAACATGTATCAGGAATTGAATCGCTTGGTTTTACATATTCTAACCTTAGAAAAGTTGAAAAAGCAATTACTGCTCCAAATGGAATTGTATTAGTAACTGGTGCGACTGGTTCTGGTAAATCAACGACTGTCTACTCTATTTTAAATAAATTAAATCAAAAAGATATAAATATTATTACGGTTGAAGATCCGATAGAAATGGATATTGAGGGTGTTAATCAGGTTCAAACTAATAGTGAAATTGGTTTAGACTTTGCAAATGTATTAAGATCTATTTTAAGACAGGATCCAGATATTGTAATGATCGGAGAAATTCGTGATACTGAGACTGCTAAAATTGCTGTTAGAGCTTCTATAACTGGGCACTTAGTTTTATCTACTTTGCATACTAATGATGCTTTAACTACTATTGAAAGATTATGTGATATGGGTGTTGAAAGATATTTGTTGTCATCTTCATTATCGGCTATTATATCACAGAAACTAGCGCGCAAATTATGTCCTAAGTGTAAATATAAAAGAAAAGCTACGCAATATGAAAAAGATTTAATTAAAAGAGAATTAAATTATGATATTGATGAAATATGGGATAAAAAAGGTTGTGATGAGTGTAATAATGGTTATAAAGGCCGTATTGCTATTCACGAGGTATTGTTAATTAACGAAGAAATTAAAGATGCTATTAATATAGATTTAGATCGTAAAGATCTAAGAGAGCTTGTTTATAAAGATGAAGATACTTATACTCTATTACAAGATGGTTTAATTAAAGCTGTTCAAGGTATTACTACTCTTGAGGAAGTTCTAAAGTTAGTTGAACTTGATGATAGTGAACCGGAAAAAGGATTTGAAAAAGAAGAAACTAAAGTTGAAATAGATGATTCAATTGAAACAATAACAATGTAGTTATTGTTTTTTTATCAAAAAAAATCCGATAAATCGGATTAAAATATTTTAAAGTCTATAAAGAATAATATTAGAGATGCTAGTGCTAGGAATGGTCCAAATGGTAATTCGTGATTTACATTCTTTTTTACCATCACATATATAGCATATGGTAATCCTAAGTAAGATGCTAGAAACAAGGATATTATAACTTTTTTATAGCCGATTATCATACCTACTACGCCCATCAGTTTAATGTCACCATCACCCATTGATTCTCTTTTAAAGACTAAATTTCCTATTAATTTAACGGCATACATAAAGCAAAAACTAATAATGCCGTTTATTAAATGATCAAATGCAAATGTTTTATATGTAAATAAATATATTATAAATATTAAAATAAAACATATTAATAAAACGCTATCTGGAATTATATATGATGATAGATCACTTATGGTAATAATAACTAACATTGAACAAAATATTATTGAAACTATAGTATTGATTGTAAAGCCAAACTTTACATAAGATAATACAAATAATATTCCTGTTAATAGTTCAAATAACGGATATTTTATTGATATATGTTTAGAGCAATAGCGGCATTTTCCTTTTAAAAATATATAAGAAAATATTGGAACCATATCTAAAGGGCTTAGTTTATGATTGCAACTTGTACAATGAGAAGGAGGAAAAACAATTGATTCCTCCTTTGATAATCTTAGTCCTACAACATTATAAAATGATCCAAATATAATTCCTAAAATAAATAATAATGCGTATATCATAAGCCTCCCCTATAGTTGTGTCATTGATTCATACATTTTAAACATTGGAATGATTATAGATAAAATAATTGTACCTACAATAACTGTTAAGAAAACTATAAGGATTGGTTCAATGAATGCTTTTAACCTTGTTACTATATTTTCTTGTTCGTTTTGATAATAGGTTGCTACTTTTGCCATCATTTCTGGTAATTGGCCGGTTTTTTCACCTGTTACAAGCATTTCATAGGCTGGTATTGGAAAAGCCCAGTGGTTTTTAAATGCTAGAGATACTCTTTCACCTTTACCTAGATTTTCAATTGTTTTATATATTAAATCTTTATATATTTCATTGTTTGATAATTTACTTAATATATCCATACTATCTGTAATAAATACGTTATTAGCAAGTAAACTTGCAAATGTTTTACTAAATGTAGCAACTTCACTATAGATAATAACATCTTTTACTACTGGTATATGCATAATTAAATATTGATACCCTTTTCTAAACTTTTTGACATTTTTAATTAAAATTAATAAAACTGATAATATAATAATTATTACAATTAATATACTGATTGCATTGTTTTGAAGAAAATTAGATACATTCATAACAGCTCTTGTAAAGGCTGGTATCTCAACTCCCATTGATGAGTATATTTCTGTAAATTGTGGTACAACATATAACATAATAAATACTATAACGCCAATTGCGAATACGAATACAATTGATGGATACATCATAGCATTAACTAATTGTTTTTTTGTTTTTTCGATGGAATCATAATATTCTGCCATATCATCAAGGGTTTCTGGTAATTGTCCTGTCATTTCAGCAGTTTTAACCATATTGATTAAAAGTTTTGGAAATGTTTCTGGTTGTTTAGCAAGTGCTGTACTAAATGAATCCCCCATTGTTAATGAATACATTAGTTTTTTAAATATTCTGCGGTAATTCCTATCTTTATATTGTCTTGATAAAATACGAATGGAATCGACTAATGATATTCCGGCTTTTATATATGTTGATAATTGTGTTAAGAAAAATATAAGATCGCTTGTTTTTATTTTATTTCCACCAAAACTAACGCCATACATTGTTTGAATATATTTATTTGTTTTAATGCTATATATTTCATAACCTTCTGATACAAGGTAGGCATTAACTTCTGCTACACTATATGCATCAAAATAGTCTTTTATTATTTCTCCATCTTGATCTTTTACTATATATTCATACATAAGTTTCTTTTCACTTCTTACATTATCAGTTTCTGGGTTTAATTTAAACTTTGTTCCTGGTAATTTTATTTGAGGTTTAAGAAGTTTATCTAGAAAACTTTTTTTCTTTGGTACATTTACTATAGGTTCACTTGTATCGTTTTTAGCATTTTTAGAAATTACATCACCTAAACTATCTTCTTTTTTTTCTTCTAAAGGTAGTGTTTCTTCTACTAATTCAATATTTCCCTCATTATTCATAAGTAACCTCTACTTTCTAATTAATTATATCATATTTTAATTAAACATAAAATAGTTTTTATTAAATAAATGTACGTTTTTCAATTCTTAGACATATAATATTTTGAAAGGAGACTTATGAACTACTATCCATATTATCCTATAATACCTACAAGACCTTCTTTATTTGGTTTATTTAGGGGTTTCAATTTTGGTTCAATTTTGTCGGGAACGCAAAAGGCTTTGAATCTTGCTAATCAAGCAATTCCTTTAATTAAACAAGCATCTCCTATGTTTAAGAATGCAAAAACAATGTTTAAGGTTATGAATGAGTTTAGAAAAACTGATGCTGTTAAGCCTGTTAAAAAGATAGAAAAAAAGGAAGAAAGTATTGTAAATAAAGAAGTCTCAAGCGCAAAGTATTACGAGGGTCCAACATTTTTTGTTTAAAAAAAGCTGAATAATTTATTCAGTTTTTAGTTTTATTAATAATATTTTATATTTTAGTTTTTTTATTATATTTTTATTTGGTATGTTTTTATATGTTTTATAGATTTTATCGTATAAATATTTGTAATATTCTTTATTGTTAGATAGTCCAATATAGTAATTAAAGTAATTATATTTTTTTATTCCTTTTTTAAATCTAATAATATTATAATATTTCTTATCATAAACAGTTATTTCTTTATCTATATAATAACCTATTTTGCATATATTTTTTCTTAATTCATATAAATCATTATTACTTTGTATTATTAAAGTATTTATTTTTTTAAATTCTTTATTTTTTAATATTTCAAGTATTGTGTTTGTTCCCATACCTGCTATAATAACGGTTTCTTTACCATTTGCTTTATAGTTATCCAAGCCATTACTACATATAACTTTTATTTTGTTTTGCAAGTTATTTTTCTTAATGTTTTCTCTTGTGTTTATTAAAACACTTTCCTTATTATCAATTGCTGTACAATTATAGCCTTTATTTGTTAAGTAAATATCAATTAAAGCGTGATCACAGCCGATATCAATTATTTCGTTTGTTTCAACTAGAGAAACTATTGCTTTTAATCTTTTAGATAACATTAATCAACCATATAATCCTTTAGTTTTCTTGATCTAGAAGGATGTCTTAATTTTCTTAATGCTTTAGCTTCGATTTGTCTTATTCTTTCTCTTGTTACGCCAAACATTTGACCTACTTCTTCAAGGGTTCTACTTTTACCATCTTCAAGACCGAATCTTAGTTTTATAACTTTTTCTTCTCTTTCAGTTAATGTTAATAATACTTCGCCAATTTCTTGTTTTAATAATTCATTTGTTGCATAGTCTTCTGGACTCATATTATGTTCATCTTTAATGAAATCGCCTAAATGAGAATCATCTTCTTCACCGATTGGTGTTTCTAGACTAACTGGTTCTTGACTTATTTTTAATATTTCTCTTACTCTTTCAACTGGTAAGTTCATTTTTTTAGATATTTCTTCTTCTGATGGTTCTCTATTTAATTCAAGGGTTAATTGACGATGAACACGAGCTAGTTTATTGATTGTTTCAACCATATGAACAGGTACTCTTATTGTTCTTGCTTGATCGGCGATCGCTCTTGTTATTGCTTGTCTAATCCACCAAGTTGCATATGTGGAAAACTTATAACCTTTTGATACATCGAATTTTTCAACGGCTTTCATTAATCCAATATTTCCTTCTTGAATTAAGTCTAGGAATAACATTCCTCTTCCGACATATCTTTTAGCAATACTTACAACAAGTCGTAGGTTTGATTCGGCAAGGGTTCTTTTTGCTTCTTCATCGCCTTCCATAATGCGATCAGCTAGTTTTAATTCTTCATCTAAAGAAAGTAATTTTATTTGACCTATTTCTTTTAAATACATTCTTACTGGATCATCGATTGTTAGATTTTTTGTTAAGGAATTATCATCTAATAATAGTTTGTCAACGTTATCACTTGATGTGTCTTCGTCTTCTTCGGATATAACGGCAATGTTATTTACATTGAATGTGTTATATAAGTCATCAAGAGCATCGCTATCAAGTTCTAATCCTTTAAGGCTATTTGCTAGTTCTTCATATGTAATAAAGCCTTTTGTTAAACCTTTTTTTACTAGTTCTTCTTTTCTTTCTTCAAAAGTTTTAATTTCATTCATAATTACTCTCCTCTACCATTTAGAATTGCAATTTTTTTTGCGAGTTCTAATTTTTCATTATAATCAATGCTGTTTTTCATCTTTTGTTTTAGATTTTTTATTTCTTCTTCTTTATTGTAATCGTTTATGGCATTCATATAATCTTCAATCTCATCTTTGGAATACTCATCTCTTAAGTCAAGAGCGGTAATGCTTCCCATTACTTTTACCATTTCTGTATTTTTTCCAATAAAGGTAAGAAAATCTGCAATATTTATATTACCATATTTTTGGTAGTACGCGCAAATTTCTCTGACTAAAAATCTATATTTTTCCGTTGGTAAATATATTTTTCTTGCATCGTATTGCAATATGACTTTACTATCTTTTAACATATAGTAAATTAAGTTCATTTCTGCTTTTTCATATTTTAATAGATTTTGTTCTTTTTTTTCTGGAATTATTGTTGTTTCTTTAACTATATTATTTTTTAGTTGTGATTTTATAAAGTCTGCGCTAAGTCCTGTTTCGTTTGCTAGTTTACTTATGGTTATTTCTTTTAAAACACTATCTGTTATATTATCTATTTCGTTTATCATTTTTTTAACATATAAGGCTTTAGAAGAACTGTCACCCATATCTATTCCTTTTTTGTTAAAAAACTCTTTGAATTCCATAACACTAAGTGGGTGCATTATTTTTTCTTTGAATGCTTCTATTCCGTTATTTCTAATGTATTCATCAGGATCTTTTCCTTTAGTTTTATCTAAAACAACTATACTTGGAAAAACATCTAGTTTTAATAATTCATTTGTACAAGCATTAGCGGCTAAGATACCGGCATCATCGCCATCAAAGCAAAGGATAATATTTTTGGCCATTCTACTTATTAGGTGAGCATTTGCACTCGTTATGGCTGTTCCCATTGCGGCAACAACATTTGTTATACCATGAGTATATGCACATATTACATCCATAAAGCCTTCCATAATGATTACTTCATTTTTTCTTCGGCATTCATTTCTAGCACGGTGATAATTATATAATAGTTCACCTTTTTTAAATATTTCGGTTTCCCGACTATTTATATATTTAGGGGCATTTTCATCGTTAAAGATTCTTCCGCTAAAGCCGACTACTTTACCTTTTAGATCCCACAAGGGAAACATTATTCTGTTGCGGTATAAATCATTTAGTCCATAATTATTTTTATCAGCTAGTCCACTTTTTATAATATCACTTTCATCAAATCCTTTTTTTATTAGTGCTTCGGCAATATTTCCTTTTATGAGTGCGAGTCCGATTCCAAATTCTTTTATAGTGTTATCATCTATTCCTCTTTTTTTTAAATATTCACGGGCTGTTACTGCTTTACTTGTGTTTAGGTTTAATTGATATATTTTGTTTGATAAATCATAGATATCATATAAAACGCTTTCTTTTTTGATTGGTTTCATTTCATCTATTTTTACATCAATTCCACCGATGGTTGCAACTTTTCTTACGGCTTCAGCAAAGCTTATATTTTCATATTCTTTAATAAACTGAAAGACATTCCCTGTTGCGCCACATACAAAGCAGGTATATATTTGTTTTTCTTTGGATACGCACATACTTGGTGAATGGTCATCGTGAAAAGGACAAACACCAAAATAGTTCTTGCCATGCGCTGTTAAATTAATGTAAGATGATACTACATCTACGATATCTACACTGTTTCTAATTTCGCCTAATTCACTACTTGAAAACATTACACAAATTCCTCCATATATATCATACAACAAAATTAAGAAAAATACTAAAAAAAATGAAATATTTTTCATTTTTTTGTAAACTTATCTAATATTTTTGCTCTTAAACTGACAAAGTCGTGTCCTAATTTCTTTTCGACTTCGCCCTTTGATGCACTTGTACCGTATTCATCGATTGTTAAAAGGTAACTGTTGTCATAGACAAATTGATGCCAGCCGAAGCTTGATCCGGATTCTAGTACAAATATTCTGTATCCTTTGGGTAAGAGCAAATCTTTATATCCTTGTGGTTGCATATTATAGATTTCCATGCAAGGCATACTTACTACTCTTAGGTCTAGTTTGTATTTATTATATAAATCATTTGCTAAAACGATTGCCATATGAACATCTGTTCCGGTTGCAATTATTATTCCGTGCAACTTTTCTTCTCTTCTTACAATATATGCTCCTCTTCCACACATTCCGGCATCAGTTGTTGGTAATATTGCTGTCTGTTGTTTACTTACTACTAAAGCACTTGGTGCATCATTAGTATTTAATATAATGTTCCAGCATCCTATTAATTCTTTTACATCGCAAGGTCTATAGACATTTAAATTTGGTGTTGCTCTTAACATTGCTAGTTGTTCTACTGGTTGATGAGTTGGTCCGTCTGCTCCAATACTTATGCTATCATGAGTAAATATATAAGTAACTGGTAACTTCATTAAGGCACTCATTCTTATTGCTGGTTTTACTAAGTCGGAGAATGCAAGGAATGTTGCGCCGAACGGTCTAAAGCCACTTAGTGCAAGTCCGTTAAGAATACTTCCCATTGCATATTCTCTTGTTCCAAAACAAATATTTTTGCCGTTATATCTTCCGTCTGTTACTGCGATACTCTTACTTATTGTTGCATATGTTGATGAACTTACATCAGCGCTTCCGCCAACAAAGTTTGGTAAAACAGAACTTATTTTATCTATTACCATTTGATTGCTTTTTCTTAATTCGTTTTTAGCATTTAAATCTAAATCCCAATATAGTCTTAATAAGTCTATATTGACTTCATTTTTGAATAGATAATCAATTTTTCTTCTGTCTCCTTTTAATATTTCGTCAACATATATTTTATAGTTATGTGACCATTCTTCATATTTATAACTGCTTCTATCTAGTAATTTTTTTCTAAAGTCTTTTACGGCTTCATCGTTTACATAGAACTTTTCTTGTGGAAGTCCTAATTTTTGTTTTAATTGTTCAACATCTTTTTCTTCTAAAACTTTTCCGTGAACTTCTTTTGAGCCTGCTAGTAATGATCCGTCTCCTAATATTGTTTTTATTTCAATAATGGATGGCATACCTGATCCTTTGGCTTTATCTATTGCTTTATCGATTGCTGATATATCGTTTCCATTTTTTACAATATCTGTATACCAGCCCATTGCTTTAAATTTGTCCAATACTTTTTCTGTAAATGTTATTGATGTATCACCATCTAAGGTTACGTTGTTAGAATCATATAAAACAATTAGGTTGTCTAGGTTTAGGTTTCCGGCTAAGCTTGCTGCTTCGTTTGTTACGCCTTCCATCATATCACCATCACTACAAAGGCAATATACATTATAATTGATTAAAGATCTGTCTCTTTCAATTCTTGATGATGATGGTATGATGTATTTTGCTTCTAGCATTTTTTCAGCTAGTGCCATTCCGACAGCGGTTGCAAAGCCTTGTCCTAAGACACCTGTACTTGCATCTACGCCATCAGTTTTTCCGTATTCTGGATGTCCTGGTGTTCTTGAATCAAGTTTTCTAAAGCATTTTAAATCATCAATAAGTAAATCATATCCTGCGTAAAAAAGGGTTGCATAAAGTAAGGCTGATCCGTGTCCGGCGGACATTACGAATCTGTCTCTATTTAACCATTTACTATCACTTGTACTGATATTTAGGTGTTTACTATATAATGTATAAAGTATAGGTGCTGCGCCTAGGGCTATCCCCGGATGACCGCTTCCTGCTTCATTTATCATATCAATTGCAAGTCCTTTTATATTTGCTATAATTTCTCTATCCATATTTTATACCTCATATTAATTTTACCAAATATTTAAAGTAAAAAAAAGTGTATTTTATATATATTTTATAAATTTTACATTTTTTAATTAAATGTTTTACTTTTTATGTTACAATATAGAAGAAGGAGTGTCATATGAAAGATTTAACTGTTAAACAAAATGAGATTTTAGATTGTATTAAAAAGTATATTTCTGATCATGGTTACCCTCCTACGGTTAGAGAGATATGTAAGATTAAGAATTATTCTTCGCCTTCTACTGTTCAAAAGTATATAGATGTTTTAATCGAAAAGGGTTTTATTAAGAAAGATAAGATTAAGAATAGATCGATTGAATTACTTGTTGATAATGAGTATTTGAATAAAAGTACTATAAATATTCCTTTGCTTAATAAGAATGATTTTATAGAGTTACCTATTTCTTTGGTTCATAAAAATAAAGAGATATATGGTTATATAGTGAGTGATGATTCTTTAGTTTGTAATCATATTATTAATAATGATATTTTGATTATTGAGAGATCTAAATCTTTTAGTGATAATGATATTATTGTTTATATGGATGATGCTGATATTGTTATAGGTAAATTGTCTGATTCAAATAAAAATATTATAGGTAAAGTTATTGGATTATATAGGAAAATGTGAAAAAACAAGGGTAACCCTTGTTTTTATATTTGTTTTCCTTTTACTACATTACTATTATATGATTTAGTTGCAATCATATTATCTACAAGTGTACTTGCATCAGCTATATAATTTACTGTTATTTTAGCGCCACTAGCTGTTGCTGCCAAACGAAACATATTTGAATAATCTGTAACATTTGCATTCATTATATTTATTGTTGTTGTTAAGGATGAACAATCATTAAACATCCAACTCATATTTGTTACTTTAGATGTATTAAAATTACTTAAGTCTAATTCTGTTAATGATGAACAACTCATAAACATACTACTCATATTTGTAACGCTTGAAGTATTAAAATTACTTAAGTCTAAACTTGTTAATGATGAACAATTAAGAAACATATTTTGCATATCTGTTACATTTGAAGTATTAAAATTGCTTAAATCTAGATTTGTTAATAACGAACAGCCAGAAAACATGCCATACATATCTGTTACTTTTGAGGTATTGAAATTACTTAAATCTAAACTTGTTAGTGATGAACAAGCCATAAACAAACCAAACATATTTAATACATTTGATGTGTTAAAAGACTTTAAATTCAAAAATGTTAAACTAACACAAAGTCTAAACATTGTACCCATATCTGTTACTTTTGATGTATTAAAGTTGCTCAAATCCAAACTTGTTAATGATTGACATTCATTAAACACCTTGTTACTTTTGATGTATTAAAACTACTTAAATCTAAACTTGTTAAGATTGAACAATTATTAAACATTTGCCACATTTTTGTTACTTTCGATGTGTTAAAATTACTCAAGTCTAAACTTGTTAAGGATGAACAACCAGAAAACATATAAAACATATTTGTTACTTTAGATGTATTAAAATTATTATTAAAATTAATTTGTGTTAAATTTGAAATAGATTTATCAGAATCACTATCATATTTAGAAAATTCAAACATAAAATCACAGCCAGTTGGTGCAAAGATTGGTGCTTCACTTACTATATATAAATTATATAATACCTTTTCTGTGATTGTACTTGTACTGCTGTCTGTTTCCGATACCGTTAATCCACTATCTATTAAATAACCATATACTTTTTTCTTTTGACTCGCATCATATGATACATCCCAACATAAATTTTCTTCTGTACAGTTACTAGGTAAATTACTTAAATCATTATTAAAATTAATCGTCCTTATATATGTCCTATAATCATCCTTCCAAAAGTCTTCATATGTAATTTCATATGTTTCATAATTAGCTTTTACTCCATTTTTCATCATTGCATATTCGCTTATTTGAACT
>HF993336.1:267-1553 GCA_000433875.1 Firmicutes bacterium CAG:884 | reverse complement strand
TTAATGTTTCGCCTATATAAACTGTTCTAGTTCCTGAATTCGTTTTAGTTGGTCCTAAATACCATCTCCCTTTATGGTCTTTAGGTCTATCATAAACACTATGTTTAATATTTATTATTCCTTTATCTAAATCTATATCTTCCCATGTTAGAGCAAATACTTCACCCGTTCTTAATCCTGTATAACAAGATGTTAAGAACGAACATATAAATGTTGCATTAGCTTTAAATCTTTCTAGAATCATATCTATTTCTTCTTTAGTATAAAGATGTTTAACATCTTCTGAATATTTATTAACTTTTGGAAGTCTTAATGTTAGTGCTGGATTATATTTTATAAATCCATATAGATTACATGCATCTCTAAATGATCCTTTAACTACTTTTAATATGTTTTTATAGTATGATTTAGAATGATTAAATTCATTTACTACATCAGTTATGTAACTATTTAAAGATACACTTGTTATAGTAGATAATTTAAACTTACCTATTTTAGGTTTAATATAGTTATTAATTAATAATGTATATGTTTGAATAGTATTATATCTTAAGTTATTTTTGCAATAATTCTCTAACCAGTAATCTAAATAATCACTATATGATAAGTCACAAGACTTGAATGGTATTCCTGCATTAAGATATTCATTATATGCTTGTACACCAGCTTCTTGCGCTTCTAGTTTAGTTCTATAACCTGATTTACTTAACCATTGTCTTTTACCATCTACAGGTGCTATTTCTACCCTATATTCATAATAATTTCCTCTTTTTCTTATATTTATCTTACTCAATGACAACACCTTCTAACTTTTTAATATTGTCTAGATTAGATAAATCATTACCTTCATTTACTATTAAGAATTTTTCTAATGAACTTTTTAATACTTTCATACTTCCTAATTTAATTGCTGGTAAATATCCTTTATAAATTAATTGATAAATATAATTAGGACTAGAATGTAATATTTTAGCAACCTCTTGAACTGTATATACTAACTTATCATTCATTAGAATCACCTCTAAACTCTTTAAAGATTTCTTCTAACTCTTGATATTGTTTTAATTCTTCTGGATTACTTAAATCCCATGGCTCTGCTTCAACTTCCTTATGTAACCAATCAGGTGTATTATCTTTTATATTATTTTTATAATTATTATATTTATTATTATATCCGTTTGAATAACCACCATTATATTGGTTATCTATCTTACTACCATTAGGTTTAATATCCCATAGATCCTCGGTTAAATAAATGGTCCTATTAGATTTACCATGTGTTTCAT
>HF993336.1:0-260 GCA_000433875.1 Firmicutes bacterium CAG:884 | reverse complement strand
TATTAGATTTACCATGTGTTTCATTTGTATATACACATTTTATAAATCCATATCGTTTTAAATTTGTTATATGTTGTGATACTGAATCTTCTTTAATACCATACATATCAGCTAATGTTTTATTAGTTATCCAACTAAATCCCTCCTTCTTACATAAATATACTAATCGCTCTGCAATTAGTTTGTCCTCAGGAGATAACTCTTTTGTTTTGTATATCTCCTTTGGCATAATTGCGAATATTGTTAAATATTCATCACTC
>HF993335.1:29126-30246 GCA_000433875.1 Firmicutes bacterium CAG:884 | reverse complement strand
TCCTACTATTTAATTATACAACAAAATATTTTATATGATAATATAAAAATTAGGAATAGTTCCTAATTTTCTATACAAACATATATAATCTATTTTAATTAAATAACTCCTTGCCGATACTTTCATCCCAAGAAAAATCTTTTGTAAGATTATTTCCTTTGTAACTTTTGAACTTTTCTTCTAAAGAAATTTTTTTCTTTTCGGAAATACCAATAATATAATCTTCTTTGATATTTGATATATTATTTGCTATTTCTAATAAATTATTTTTCTTTTCAATTCTTGTTTTCATTTTTATCACCTCTATATAGTATAAACAATGTTTATATATTCGTCAATTTTTAAACCAAAAAGAAGTTTATTTAACTTCTTCTTTTTTCTTTTTATCATTTGCAATTCCATAATGTTCACGAACCTTTAATTCGATTTCATTTCTTAAATCAAGATTTTTCTTTAAAAGTTCTTTAACAACTTCCTTGCCTTGACCTAATTTATTACCATTATAAGAATACCAAGCACCACTTTTTTCAACGATATGAGCATCACTTGCTAAGTCAATGATTTCGCCAATTGTAGAAATACCTTCACCATACATAATATCAACTGTGCATGTTTTGAAAGGAGGCGCCATTTTGTTTTTAACTACTTTAACAGCAGTTTTACTACCAACTGATTCTGCACCATTTTTGATTTGTTCTTGTCTTCTAATTTCAAGTCTAATAGAAGCATAGAACTTTAATGCACGCCCACCGGTTGTTGTTTCCGGATTGCCAAACATAACTCCTACTTTATCTCTTAATTGGTTTATAAATATTGCAATTGTATTAGTTTTATTGATTACACCATTAAGTTTTCTTAAAGCTTGACTCATTAATCTTGCTTGTAAAGCCATATGAGCATCGCCCATTTCACCTTCGATTTCAGCTTGGGGAACTAAAGCCGCAACTGAGTCAATAACAATAATACTGATTGCGCCACTTCTTACTAAAGCTTCAACAATTTCTAAAGCTTGTTCTCCATTATCTGGTTGAGATAATAATAACTCATCAATATTGACACCAATACTTTGAGCATATTTAGGATCAAGAGCATGTTCAGCATCAATAAAGGCTGCTCTTCC
>HF993335.1:0-29096 GCA_000433875.1 Firmicutes bacterium CAG:884 | reverse complement strand
GCTGCTCTTCCGCCTTGTTTTTGTGCTTCAGCAATAGCGTGTAAAGCAAAAGTAGTTTTACCACTTGATTCTGGGCCATAAATTTCAATTATTCTTCCTTTAGGGTAACCACCTATTCCTAAAGCAACATCTAAAGCGATTGAACCACTTGGAATAGTTTCAACTTCCATATGTTTACTATCGCCAAGTTTCATAACAGAACCCTTACCAAATTGTTTTTCAATATTGGCAAGAACTTCATCTAAAGTTTTATCATTTGTTGTTTTCATTTTTCCTCCTATATTCTACCCTTTTAATCAATCATCTAACAATTTTCTTTCATATATACTATATCACATTTTTTATAATAAAAAAAGAAAATATTCATTATTTGTTATATTTTCTTAATTGTTCCATAAACTTTCTTTGTTCTTCATTTAAAGCATCTTTAGCTTTTTTATCATTTTCTTTTGCTTCAAGCAAACTCTTTTGTGAATCTTTTTGAACTTTATACATTTCTTCTTTTAATTTAAGTAATTTTTCACTATCATCTGCTTGTTTGATTTTAGAGCTTTCTTTTTTTGCTTCTTCTCTAACTCTTTGCATCATCTTATAAAACTCAACATTGTCTTGATAACTCTTTTGTTGCACTTTCCTCACCTTCCAAAACTTTTTTAACCGGTCCATAAGTTAACCTATACCCATCAATTATACCATATTTATTTAAAAGTTCAATATGTCTTTTTGTTGGATAACCTTTATGTTTTCCAAATTCATACTCTGGATATTTTTTATCATATTCATACATAATTCGATCTCTTGTTACTTTTGCAATAATGCTTGCAGCTGCAATGGATGCACTTTTAGCGTCTCCTTTAATAATTGCGTTATAACCTATATCTAGATCAGGTAATTTCATTGCATCTGTTAAGACATATTCTAACTTAGTTTTTTTTCTTACTTCTTTTATGGCATTCATCATTCCAAGTCTGCTTGCTTCATATATGTTAATTTTATCAATGATTTCACTAGAAATAACACTAATACCTACAATACTATTTTCCATAATATAGTCAAAATATTCTTCTCTTTTTTTCTCACTTAATTTTTTTGAATCGTTAATACCTTTTATATCGAAATTGTCTTTTAATACTACACAAGCCGCTACAACGGGACCGAATAATGGTCCTCTTCCTGCTTCATCGGTTCCACCTATTATATGTATTCCTTTATCTTTAAGTTCATTTTCATATTTAAACAAATTTTCCATATTTTTTCCTTAAAAAGAAGGCGACGATTGGATAAACAATACATATTAGAGCGATTAACATTCCAAAGCCAAATAACATTTGTAATAGAATTGTATCACTTACTACTAAAACAACTTCTAGAGTAATAGAGACAATAAAAGCATTACATAATGCGACTATTCTTGTTAGGGTACTTGCTTTTATTTTATTTGTATCAACTCTTAAGACTTTATTTAAAATAACTACTTCTGTACTTGTATATATATTATTTTGTTTATTTTTTCTATGAATTATTAATATTTCATATAGCATATATACTATAAAAAACGTGCAAACTGCATAAATAATATTCATATTGTCACCTCTTACATCCTATTAAATAATATCATTTTTCATATAAAAAAACAAGAAAAAAATTAGAATAATCTAATTTTTAATCTACTCTAAGTGAAACAACTGGATCTTTACGGCTTGCCATAATGGCTGGAATATATCCACCTATTAATGTAAGGATTACACTTATTATAATAAGTATAAGAGCGTGAATAGGATTTAGTATTGCTACGTTAGTTAAGCCTGTCATATTTTCTAATATAATATTAACTGGGAATAATAATAGTTTTGCAATTATTATACCAATTAAACCTGATGTTACACCTATTATAAATGTTTCAGCATTAAATACTCTTGTTATGTCTTTTTTTCTTGCTCCAAGTGCTCTTAAAATGCCTATTTCTTTTGTTCTTTCTAGAACGGATATATAAGTGATAATTCCAATCATTATTGATGAAACAATAAGTGATATCGCGCTGAATGCTATTAAAACATAGGTTATGGCATCCATTATATTTTGTGATAAATCAACAAATATTTTTGCGTAATCTTTATAGATTATTTTATCGCTTTCGTTTTTATTTTCATTAAATTTATCTAAATAAGTACATATTTTGTTTTTGCTTTTGAAATCTTTTGGATAGATATTTATCATAAATGGAATATCACTTCCGCCTAAATATTTTATTGCTTCTTTTGCATCACTAATCATACTATCTGCACTAAATTTTTCGCCATTTAAAACAAAATAGTCTTTTCCTTTTTGCGCTTCTACAATTTTAGAGTCTTTATTTTTTTCATATATTAGCTCTCCTAGTTCATCTTTAAAGATTATACCTGGTGAGAACATTCCTGTTTTTACATCTTCTTTTAGTCTAACAATACCAGATATTTTTAGTTTAATGTTATCTTCCATATCATATAATTCATCATAGTTGTTTTTCATCATATAGATTGTTTTGTCACCATATTTTATTTTACTATATAGATTATCATTAATAACATAAACTAGTTCTTTTCCTATGATATCATCAAAAGAGAATTTTTCATCATTTATATCAAATCCTAGGTTTTCTAATACTTTTTCGCTTACTTCATTATCAGAACTTACAACTAATAATACATCAGTTGCGCGACTTGGGTATGCTCCATATAATAAATCATAATTTGTTGTTAAATAATTCTTTTCATTATTAAATGTTTTAGGAATTGTTATAATACTATTCATTGATGTTCCAAAATTAACTATTTTGGTTTTCTTTCCTTTGACAAGCAAATTAATATTCATAACGGATAATCTTGTATATGAGATACCATCTATTAGTGATTTATCTATATTATCTAAGTATTTCATATATTCTTCATCAATATTATTGATATGGGTTAATTTTTCTAAATCGATTTTTTGTTTATAAACAAACTTATCACTTGGATAGGTTCCACCGCTATTTGTAAATGAATTCATTACTTCTTCAGTACCTTCCATTGTTCCTCTTGAAATTGTGATAGGATAATTTGTTAAGGTATCATTTTCAAACTTTTCTATTTGTTTATCAAATCCGTTAGAAAGTGATAGTATTAATGCTATTCCGATAATACCTATACTTGATGCAAAGGCTGTTAGTAATGTTCTTCCTTTTTTGGTAATTATATTTCTAAGTGATAAGTTAAGTGCTGTTATAAATGACATTGCTGTTTTTTTCAAATGATAATCACTATTATCTTTTATGTTTTTAACGGGATTAGAGTCTTCTAAGATTTCACCATCACTTAATCTAATAATACGGCTTGCATATTCGTTTGCGATATCTTCATTATGAGTAACCATAATAACTAATTTATCTTTAGATATTTCTTTTATTAAATCCATAATTGATTTACTTGTTGAACTATCTAAGGCGCCAGTTGGTTCATCTGCTAATATGATATCAGGATCATTAGCAAGGGCACGCGCAATCGCGACTCTTTGCATTTGTCCGCCTGATAATTGATTTGGTTTCTTATGAATATGTGAGCCTAGTCCTACTCTATTTAAGGCTTCGATTGCTTTTTTTCTTCTTGTTTTCTTTGATATACCGCTTAAAGTCATACCCATTTCTACATTATCTAGTATTGAAATATGACCAATCAAATTATAGCTTTGAAATATAAATCCGATTGAATTGTTTCTATACGCATCCCATTCTTTATCTTTAAAGTTTTTAGTGGATTTTCCATTAATAACAATATCACCACTATCGTATCTATCAAGTCCACCAATTAGGTTAAGTAGTGTTGTTTTTCCACTTCCGCTATGGCCTAGAATTGCAACAAATTCACTTTTTCTAAATTTAATACTTACATCTTTTAAGACTTTTTGTTCAAAGTCACCAACCCTATAACTTTTATTAATATTCTTTATTTCTAACATAAACCGCTCCTTTCTCAAAAATTATAGCACACCATTAAATATATGACAATAAATTACTTACTTTCTTAATAATTCTTAATAATTTATAATAAATCATTGACTAAGTGATAAAAAATCTTTATACTTAAAAAGTAGGAGGAATATATGAGAAATGTAGGAACAGTTGTGCGTGGAATACGTACACCGATAATAAAAGAAAATGATAATCTTGAAAATATTGTTATTGATTCTTTATTAAAAGCTAAAGAAAGCGATGGTTTTGAGTTTAGAGATAAGGATGTAGTTGCAATTACAGAGGCTGTTGTTGGTATAACCGAGGGTAATTATGCTACTGTTGATCAAATTGCTGAGGATGTTAGAAATAAGTTTCCTAGTAAAGAACTTGCTTTAGTATTTCCATCACCTTATAGTAGAAATAGATTTGGCATTCTTTTAAAGGGAATTGCGCGTGCTATGGATAAAATTATAATTTGTATGACTTATCCTAAAGATGAAGAAGGAAATTCTTTATTTGATGAGAGTTTACTTGAAAAATATGATATAAATCCTTATGGTAAGGTTTTAGAAGAAGATGAATACAATAAATACTTTGGAAATGAAGTTCATATTTTTACTGGTATTAATTATGTAAATTATTATAGAGAGCTTGTACAAAATGAAAATTGTGAAGTAAAGTTTATTTTTACAAATAAAGCTAAGGATGTTTTAAATTATTCTAAGAATTGTTTGGTTGCAAATATTCATAATCGTTTTAAGACTAAAAAAATCTTAAGAGAGTTTGGGGCAGAAATAGTATATGGAACTGATGAAATTTTAACTAAATCAGTAAATGGTTCTGGTTATAATTCTAAGTATGGTCTTCTTGGTTCTAACAAATCTACTGAAGAAAGAGTTAAATTGTTTCCAGAACATGGTGATATACTTGTAAATAATATTCAAAAGAGATTAAAAGAAATAACTGGTAAAGATATTGAGGTTATGGTATATGGTGATGGTGCTTTTAAAGATCCTGTTGGTGGTATTTGGGAGCTTGCTGATCCAGTTGTATCTCCTGCTTATACTAAGGGTTTAGAGGGTACACCTAATGAATTAAAATTGAAGTTTTTATCAGATAATAAGTTTTCTTCTCTTAGAGGTGAAGAATTAATAAGTGCTATGAAAGAAGAAATAAGAAATAAGGATGCTAATTTAAAGGGTCAAATGGCCACGCAAGGTACTACACCTAGAAGAATAACAGATTTAATTGGTTCTTTATGTGATTTAACATCTGGTTCTGGTGATAAGGGAACTCCGGTTGTATATATTCAAGGTTATTTTGATAATTATGCAAATGAATAAAAAAATAGTTCAATTTGAACTATTTTCTTTTTACATTTTTATTCATAATATTATAAACATTAGATATATCATAAATACTGTTACATAATTCGGTTAAGAAATATCCATCAGCAATTACAACATTTTGATAAGGATGTGTAGGTCCGATTTGGAAATAGAACACTGTTCCGCTTGTTAAGTTGATTGCTGTTTTTGCTCCTAGAGAAGCATTTTCTAGTTTATAAACTGTATCATTTTCTTTCATTGTATAAGCATTCATTAAATCGTGAAATAACTCATTATTTTGTTTTTGGGAATTAATAAATTCTATTAACATTGAATCGAATCTATTAGCAATTTCTTTATCATTTTCATCTACTAACATTTTAGATGTATATATATAATCTATTACTTTAACATTCTTTTTCTTATCTAATGCTTTACTAAGTAGATTATCATTATAATTCGCTACTTTAGATAGAACGGAAATATAATCATTCATTAAAATTTTTTTATCATCAGAAATCATATTATTTTTGATTAGTTCTTCTTTAGTGCTATCATCTATAAATGCAATATTTTGAATATATAGAGAATTGCTTAATTCAAAGTTAGATATTTCTAGTCCAAATCTTTTTAGATATAAAGATACATTATAAACTAATTCACAAAACTTAACACAAGAAAGATTGGTTTTAATATTTCTTACTTCTTCAGTATTTACATTTAATGTTTTAGCACTAGGAGCTGGTGTTAAAACAATTCCACCAGCTAATAATACTGCACATGTTTTTTTTAAATTAATTTTCATAAATACACCTATTTTGTTTTAGTTAAACATTTACCACCTAATGTATTTTTTAAGTTGCTAATATCTCCTATATGTTCTTCTAAAATTTCAATTTCTTCTTTTGATGCGTGAATTGATTCATTAGATAGGTGTCCATCTTTGATATGGCCTTTAAATAAGAAGCCACTTGTTAGATTAATTACTTCTTCCATACCAACAGATGCAAGTTCAAGATCATATTTTGTTGATAAATCACCAACTGGAATATGACAGTATCCGTTCATTAATTCGTTATAAATATTACAGTCTTGTTTATTTGAATCAATATAATCTGTTAGTTTATTATCGTATGCATATCCAATTTCTTTATCTCTTTCATCGATTGAGAACTTAGAAACATAGATAAGTTTTTCTCTATCTACTTTTGTTTTGTTTTCAAGTGCTTCAATATAAACATTGTTATTATTAGTTGCAATTATATGAGCAACATTGAATAATTCGGTAAATAAAACGTTTACATCACTTGGTACTAATCCGTTATTAATTAATTTATCTTTTGCTTCTTCTTGGATATTAGCATAGTTAATTATGTAAACTATATTATATAGGTCATCTAGTGATACATTTACAACACCAAAATCATTTAAATACATCCAAGCATTATATGATAGTTGACAAAACTCTTCATATGATAATTTTTTTGTAACGCTTGCTTCACACATTTTAACTATTTCATCTGTAGATAAAGCTTTATCTAATCCTTCGGCTTTAACATTTTTAGGTGAGCCTGTAAGCACTAGGCCACCTGCTAATATTAAGGCAACAACTCTTTTATTTATTTTCATATAAGTACCCCCTACTTACAATTTTTTCTTGTTTTTCCGGTTAATTTATAACCGGCATCAATTAATTTTTTATCATTTTTTGATGTACTCCACTTATATGATATTGTTTCTTTTACATATTTTCTTGTAGAGTATCTATACATAAGTACACTTTTTTCAGTATATTTAGTACTTTCTGTTTTTTCAGTTGTAATAATACATTTGTTTCCTTTTAATTCGCCTTCTGTACAGCTATATTTGATTTCAACATCTTTTACTTCTTCACTATTGTTTTCAACAATACATTTAGATCCTTTTAATGTTCCTTCTTTACAGCTATAAGAATAATTACTTTCAATCGTATCTACTTTTGTTTCAGTTATAATACATTTAGTTCCACTAAGTGTACCATTATTACAATAGTATTCTACTTTAGCGTTTTCAATAGTTGTTTTTGAACATGTTTTCTTATCACTTGATAATTCATATCCTGATGGACAGCTATAACTATGTTTAAGTGTTGATGGCATTGTACAAGTTTCTTTTTCAATTACTTTACATTCATTATTACAATCCAATTCATATGTTACAGAACATTTAACACCTTTATAGATGTTTGGATCAAGGTTTCTATTAGTTACAGATGTACATGTGTTTTTACCTACATAAGCAAATCCACTTTTACATACATTTCTAGTTGAAACTGTTGAATTAATTGTTTCATAGTTATAACATTTATTGTTATTTAATGTATAGCCTGATGAACATGTATATTTAACATTTGCATCAGTTTCTTTACTTATATTTTCAGTTTTAATACATTTATTGTCTTTTGTTAATGTGTAACCATCTTTACAAGAATAAGTGATGTTGGCATCTACTTCTCTAGTTGATGAACTGTTTCTGATACATTTTGATCCGTCTTTATCAAATTCATAGCCACTTGGACATGTTCTTGTTTCTTTTGCATCTTCTTCTTTTGTATCTTTTACGACTTTTACACAAGCTGTTTTTTTACTGTTTAAGGTATAACCGCTTGGGCATATTTTTGTTTTAATGTATTTTTCTTCAACTTTTATATTTTCGCCGGCAGTTCTTTTTACAGTACTCCAAGCACTCCAATTACTCCAATTTGTGTAATAACCTTCTGTTTTTTTAGAGTATTCATATTCTAATGTACATCTTTGGTTACAATTATCTTTACAGAATGGATCACATCCTACATTTCTTATAATGTAATCGCTATCAGAGCCACAGGTTAATTCTACTTTTATTGTATAACCTGATTCTGTTTTAGTTATAACTGATGTACTATTTCCGTCACATTTTTTGCCTTTACTATTTTTTGGCATAATCATTATGTGATTGTTAACTAGTTCATCTAGTGTAACACTTACAGTATCACCGATATTTTCTGGTAAGTTAACGTCATATCCAAAATATGATTTACTTGCTTCTAGCATATTATTTATGTTATCTACATATTTTGAATCATTTATAATGGTTTCTCTTTCATAGTTATATTCACCATTATTAAAATAATTTTCTTTTAACCAATCTTTTGTAGGAAATAACCAAACTAATAATATTACAAATAATATAATAAATATTAATTGGATTAAAAAGTCTACAAATGTTGTTCTTTTTTCCATATATAATCCCCCTAACAATACGAGTTAATTTTAGCACACCTATATAATTTTGTCAAATTATTGGAAGAATTTTTTGTCTAATTCAACGATTGTGCATCCATCATTCATATACCATATTTTATAGTCTTTAACATATTTATTTTTTTTTAGCAGATTTAAACAGGTTTCTTTTAAAATACCGGTTCCTTTTCCGTGGACAATAACAATGTTTTCATTTTGTAGTTTTATATTATCTTTTATAAATTCATTGATTGCTATGATTGCAAAGTCTTTGGTGAATCCGTGCAAATCAAGGCTTGGTAAATTGTTTATAAATACAATATTATCTATACTCATTTATTTGCTCCAGAGAAACGACTGAGTTTCTCGTTCCAACTTTTAGGGTTGATAATGCTCCTACAATATTAGAAAATTTGATTATTTCTTCTATGTTCCATTTTTGAATAAGTCCATAAACAAATGCTCCGTGATAGAAGTCTCCGGCTCCGGTTGTATCTACTGGCTTTACTTTAATACTTGGTATTATTTTAATTTTACCATCTATTTTAACAATTGATCCTTCTTCTTCTAGTGTAACAACTATGATTCCTTTAAATGTTTCTTCTAGTTTTTCATACATTTTAGTGTAATCGGTGTATCCTGTTAGTTCTATTCCAAACGATTTACTGCATACGACATAATCACATATTTTAGCGAGTTCAATTACTTCTTTGGTATTTCTTCCGGCATCTATTATACTTATTCCTTTACTTTTTTTAATTAAATTATAACTTGTTTCATATTCTTGTCCGTCTACTAGAATAATATCAAATTCATCTTCAATATTATTCATTTTGAAATTTTCTGGTTTACAGGCAATTATTGTTCTGCTTCCATTATTTTGATTGTTTATTATTATACTTGTTGTTGTATTGTAATCGCCTCTTACATCCAGATATTTTAAGTTTACGTTTGCTTCTTCAAACTCTTTAATTATTTTTTTACCGAATTCATCATTACCAATTAATCCGGCAAAATACGGTTTAATGCCCCATTTTCCGAGTAAATAGGCAGCATTACTGGCGGGTCCGCCTCCACATTCAATTTTTTCTTTTACACGATATTTGGTGTTTTCTTTTATAAATCCATTAAATGGTATTGTTATATCATATGTTACATTTCCTATACATATTACTTTCACTTATATCACCTAAACTTCTTTAATACTTTTGCTAATCCATATCTAAGGGATTTAACTATTCCGTTAGTTTTTATTCCTTTCATTGTTTGAAGGCTACTTTCTTTTCTGTTTAGATCAGATAAATATTCCATTACTTTTTCCTTGGTTTTATCATCTTTTATGTATTTTTCCAATGATGATGGTAATTCATCTATGTCTATTTCATATTCGATCCGCTCGCCATTTTTTTGATATAAATCATTAAAGTTATACATTTCATTAAATTTATCATAAGATGCACCTACTATGTTTTCTACTTTTTTAGGGTTTTCAGCCACTTTCATTCTTGTATCTCCTGAATATGATAAGTTACATATTGTTAAGTATAAGTCTTTTAAATCTTTATTGTTTAAACATAAAAGTCCTACTTTACAGGCGTTTCTTCTATTTTGTAATATTAGTTCATCTATAAAGTTATTGCTTTTTATTGTTAAAATTGGTTTTTGAAATCTTCCGGGTACATAAAAGCTATCCCATGTTTGCATATGTCTTACAAAATCACCGTATTCAATAATGCCGTATTTAAATAAATGTCCTTTATATTCTATATTACTTTGATAGGTAATTCCGGTTATTCCTTTTATTTCATCTATACTTGAATTAAGGAAAAAGTTTCTTCCTATAAATGAATAGTCTTTTGGATTCTTTTTTATATTTTCTTTATGCCATAATTTCATATCGTTTACAATTAAAATTAAGTCAATTTGTGGTTTTTCTTTACTATCATAACCTAATTGTTTAAATACACCAGATCCATAGCCAAAGGCTGCAACTACTTCTGGTCTTTCATTTAAAAATTCTTTAATAAAATCTTTCATAACAACTCCTCATTGATATTATATCAAAAATGTACTAGATTTGCTAGTACATTTATTAAGATGTGTATGTCCAATTAATATAGAAATATATGTCTAATCTTCCTCTTATGGTACACAAAACTCTCTTCCTATTTTTATTTCACTATTAATATTTTTGTTATAGCAATAAAAAAGCCCTATTTCTAGGACTCTACATTACCATATCTTGCAATATATTCTTTTTCACTCATTGAATTATTAATTACATCTTCTGGTATAGTTGCATCAACAGCAGCATATTGGAACTTAAAATTAAATGATAGTTTTTGAATTATTTCATCAATATTAACATCTTTACCTAAATTTAAGCTATCAACATTAGCTTTTATGAAATCTATTAAATCACAACTTACTTCAGTAATACGATTATTTTTTTCATCTATTGTAATATTTAAATTAATGCTACCTTTAAAATCATCAAAATCACTTTTCATTTTTGGATCTATAGATTTTGCCATTCTATCCAATAATTCTTTAGAAATAACTAAACGATACATTCCTTTATCATTTGTTTTATTTATTAAATAGAAATCTTTATCAGTTAAAATTGTATTTAAATCCAATCCTTTTAAATAATCCATTACTTCTTTATATGATTCATCATTAGTATCAATATCATCTTCACTTTTGATGTAAATATTATTATCGTTATCAATATAATTAATCATATTATATACTTTACTAGGTATATAAGTAACTATTTTAGTATCAGTTAAATTAGCATATCCTTTAAATGCTCCAACTAAAGGATTATCACTTAATTCAAATACTACTTTAGTATTATTTTCATCTTTTAATGCTGAAACTATTGCATTTATATTTGAGTCAACACTAACTCCTTCAGCACTTGCTTTTACATTAAAAGACATATCTATTTTTATTTCATTAACACTTTTTTCATTTTTTATAGTGTCACTTAAAACTTCAATAGGTTTTCTTTCTTTAACTTCTTCTTTTTTACCGCATCCTGTTATAACAAAAATCATAACGAATACTAAAAGTACTTTTAAAAATTTCTTCATATCCAACTCCTTACTTTATAAGTATATCATTTTAACAAAAATTAAACAATCATTTTTTTATAAGTTTATAAATATCATTATGGATATCTTCAATTGATCGCATATGATCACCATCATTACATTTTATTTTAGAAAATTTTAGATAATCTGCAACAAATAAAGCATTTTCATAGACTTTTCTCATAAATTCATCATTTTTTTCGTGAATATCATTTTGAATTCCATCATTTACTTTTCTTTCATTTCTTAATTTTTTTACTAAATCATATGGTGCTTCTAAAAATATAACTAAATCTGGTTCTTTAATTCCAAGTTTTTCATATTCAAAAGATATTACATAATCAATAAATTCTTTTCTTTTTTCAATATCATCTATTAATGTTGATTGATAAATTAGACTTGATGTCGTATATCTATCTAATAAAATTATACTATTTTGATATTCTTTTTTTAAATAACTATGCCATGTAATTGCACGGTCAACAGCATATAAATTATTTATAAAGTATGGTGATAAGTCTTCAATATTGCCAAACTCACCTTTTAAATATTTTTCAACAGGAACTCCTTGATATTCTCCATAAGATGGAAAGTGATGACTAACTACATTATTTCCATCTTTAATTAATCTTTCTTTTAGTAAAGTATACTGCGTACTTTTGCCGATACCATCGCAGGCACCTTCAACAACAATTAATTTGCCCATTTAAATCTCTCTTTCTAATGTTATTCCTTCTTTAAAATTACACTTTTTTGTACAATTGTAACCAAATGTACACCTAGCACCCTTTACATATTTCTTTATATCCTCTTTTAAGTAGTTATCATTTTTTTCTAATGCATCTTTATATTTTAGTAGTGTATCACGTGTTGCTTTCATAACTTCTAATTGCGCGGCTGTGCATAATCTTTCTTTTGTTTTTAAAATGAAATTATCATATGTACCTGTTTCATTTATTAAAATTATTTCTCCTTGTGGTACAACATTAGATACTGATTTAATATCTTGAGTCCATTCTTTTATATATTCTTCTTTTTTATTTAAAATAGGTGGTACAAAATATTTCTTTTCATCCATTCTTTCCATTTGATAAAATAGTGTTCTATGTCTTTGAGCTTGTGCGAGTGATGCATAAGATGCTTCATAATTAACAGAATAGATGTGTGAAAATATTTCTTCGCGTTTTTCTAGATCTTTACCAAATAAACTAATATTGCGATTCTTGCTATTATGCATTAATCTTTTATCTAAAACGTTCAATCTATCTAATTCTTTTATAAAATCTTGCATACATAATGATAGATTTTTTTCTAAATAATCATTTGATTCATTATGCTCTTCTATATATTTTTGCATAATTGATGCTATATAATTTATTTGTCTTAGTGTTGTTGAATATACCATTTCTGTTGGTACAAATACCGTAATTAAATATCTAGCATTTTCTTGCGCAAGTGTTTTGATTTTAAAATTAGTAAAATCAGGATAATTTTCTTTTATTAATTCTTTAAATCTTTCATTCCATTTATTATATAATGTAACCTCTCTTTCTGTTAAAATTGAACCATTTTTATAGGTTACATCAGTATAACGTGCGGATTTTTCACTTGTTGTGTATTGATGTTCATTATTAAGAACCATTGCAAGTATTTTGGGGATACCTACTATATTAAAATTAATCATTATGTGATCATATACACTATGGTGATCATTTTCTAAAGTATTATTGATTCTTTTTTGTGTATTTGAAATATCTTCTTTCTCTAGATGTTCAAAACCTTCCTTATCATAACATACTCCTGCTATTCTTCCACTAAATAATAGTGCGTTTTCTAAATCAAATGTTCCATCTTCCTTTAAAAAGAAGTTTTGTAAAATTTTTGTTTTCATAACTTACCCTCCTTTCCAATTATATAATAAATGTCATATTAAGACAATAATAATAGACATTTTTTTACAAAAATAAAACCAAGTTATGGCTTGGTTTATAATACTCGCTCTTTCTTTAATTCCGTATTTGGCATACTAAATATTGGATTTAGCACTAGTTTTTTGGTTTCTTTTGTGCTTAATAATAATTCAAAATTATGTTCTTTCATATAGGCAAATATTTTTTTTAGGTTTTCTAAATTATGTCTTAAGGCTTTATTGGTTACATATTCACCAATTCCGTTTTCTTCAAATAATTCAATACCATATATTATATTATTTATTGGAAGTGTAAATAAGCTTGGAACAAGTAAATGGGTATATTCTTTTTTATTCCAATATGGTAAGTTTAATTTAATAACAATTGTCTCATATCTATTTTTCCAAATATTTGATGTTAATAATTTTTTGAATTTTGGATCTTCCCATTCTTTTAAGGAAAGTGTTTTTTTTATGTCTTCATAAGGACATTTCCATATATTTGAGCTTAATAGTCGCATAAACCTTTCATCATCCCATTCTTCCATTTTACAGATTGAATCAACATATGATGCTGTACTTAAAAATATAGATGGTCCTAGAACATTTAAGTATTTTGGGTTATTGAAGTGTGGTAAGTTTAATGTTTCTTTTATATTTTGACTTGTTGTTGTCCAAACACTTGATGTTAATAATTTTTTGAATCTTTCATCTTGCCATTCTTCTAGTTCTAAAATACTTTTGATATTTTCATAATTACTATGCCATATATTAGATGTAAGTAAGGAAAAGTATTTAGGATTATTCCATTCTTCCATATTTAATACTTTTTTTATTTCATCATAACTTCTATACCAGATTGTAGGTCCTAACATTTGTGCGAATCTTTTATCATTCCATTCTTCCATTTCAAGAATTTTTTTAACTTTATTATAATCACAAGATAATAATCTATCATTAATTAAATATTCTTTTCCATTTAATAAATCTTTAAAATCGGTCATATTATCCCCTCAAAAAAAGTATAGCACATTTGTGTATTTTTTCAAATTTTAAAGCATATTATTTTATAAAGGAGAAATTATGAACTATAAAGATAAGTTAATTGAAAGATATGTTTATATCTATAAAATGCAAAATGTTATTTTAAAGCTTATAGAGGATGGTGTTGATATATATCCTTCACTTGAAAATATTTTGCTTGGTAGAAAGCATTTAGGTGAAAATGAATATTATTATTATTTGGAGCATTTAAGGGAAAATATTAAGTTAAAAGATAATTTAAATCATTCTAATATGATAATAATATTAGATAGTTTATATAAATATATTGATAGTCAGAAAAAGGATAAAAAGAATGCAACTATTAAATTACAGGTTATAAATGAATATTTATCTGTTGCTTTATATAAGAATATAGATAATACTCAGAAAATAAAAAATAATTTTGTAAGAGATAAAGAAGATATTGGTGTATATAATAATAGTTTTATAAATACTTTTTCTTATGGTCCGTCGTATTTTTATTACGAATCAGAACATTTAACTGATAAAGAAAAACAAAAAATAAAAGAACTTTTATAAGTTCTTTTATATTAGTGCGAATAAACATAAAACCGCAATATTTGCAATAGCGATTGCAACTACGATTTTAAATGCCCATTTAAACCAGGTTGTGTATTCAACTTTAGCTAAGGCTAATCCGCCCATTATTGCTCCACATGTTGGCGTAATTAGGTTTACTAAACCATTAGCTGCAACCATTGACATAACAGATACTTCTGTACTATATCCT
Organism: Firmicutes bacterium CAG:884; assembly: GCA_000433875.1. Lineage (GTDB taxonomy): Bacteria > Bacillota_I > Bacilli_A > RF39 > UBA660 > CAG-884. Next base: position 13,739 of record HF993335.1, on the reverse strand, counting down.
AGCGCACTAGCTATTGGTCCAACAATTGGTGTTGATAATGTTGCTAATCCAGATGATGATGGTACAAGTATTGATAGAACAACATGTAATAGATAATTCAACGGAACGAATGCAAGTTGAGGTAATTTTGCAAGGGCCTCTGTAGCATTGTATATAATATAATTATCCAAATGTGTTTCCTGCATTAATACGCTTGCTCCTCTAGCGATAGCGATAATTAGGATAACACCAATCATATCACCTGCACCTTTTACAAATGTGTCCACAAATTCTTTTTCTTTGAAACGATTGATTATTGATATAATAATAGCAATAAGTAAGAACCATAATGTCGATTCATTAAAATACCATTCGCCAAGAGGTGCTCCTGTTAGCCATCCTGTGAATTTAGGGAATATTGTAACTCCGAAATCTTCCCATGGAATAAATCCAATAATCATAATTAGAAATGCAACAGCAAAGAAAATAAGTGTTAATTTCTGTTTTCCAGATAATTTAGCTTGGGTACCTTCCTTTTCTTCGAATCTTCCATAGGCTTTTTCTGCTTCTTCTTGTTCTCTTAACGATAAGAAAGTAGAACCTTTATCCTTTTTTACTTTTTTTGCATATGCCATAACAAATAATGTAGTAATTATTAATGTTGTTAGCCATAATACAATACCAATCATAATAATGCCGCTTTGTTTTGGTTCAATTCCAACCTTATTTAGCGCATCTACGGCAGCTCCAACTGCAAATGGATTAACTGTTGATCCTAGACATCCACTACCTGCTCCTAATAGAACAATAGCTGATCCTACAAGTGGATCCATCCCTGCGGCCATCATTGTGGCAGCAAGTAATGCATAGAAACCAACTGTTTCTTCTAACATACCATATGTACTTCCACATACTGAGAAAATGAACATTAATATTGGTATCAATAATAGTTCCTTCCCTTTTAATTTTTGCACAAGTACCTTTATTCCCGTTTCAAGTGCCTCGGTTTTACTAATGATTGCAAGCAAACCTCCCAATACAAGAATAAATATACATACATCGATCGCATCGGCAAACCCTTTGATTGGTGCCATTAGAACTTGTGAAAGACTTGCTCCAACGGTTCCACTTCCATTTACGATAACTTTATCTACGAAGGTTGCTTTTGGAAGTATGTTTGACAATATTCCAAGTCCAAATATAAGAATTAGAATAATTGAAAAAGACGATAACATCGCTCTTGTCTTTTTTTTAGACATTTTTAATTTCCTCCTTCTATGATTGTACCTGTTTCACCTTTAATTGCATATTCTGCTTTTTCTAGTGAACTAATAATTGCTTTTCTATTAGAACCTTTAACAAAATCAATACAAGCTTCAATCTTAGGAAGCATACTACCACGAGCAAAGTGACCTTCACTGATATATTTTTTTGCTTCATTTGCTGTCATATAATCAACATCTATTTGATTTTCTTTATTGTAATTTAAACAGACTTTATCAACAGCAGTTAAAATGAGTAAAGTATCAGCTCCTATCAATTTTCCAAGTAATGCGGCTGTTCTATCTTTATCAATAACAGCTTCTACACCGGATAGTGATTCATCCATAATAACAGGAATTCCTCCGCCTCCAGCAGCAATTACTACTGAATTATCGAAAAGTTTTTTAATTACATTCTTTTCAATAATATCTATCGGCATAGGAGATGGTACAACTCTCCTATATCCTCGTCCAGCATCTTCAACGAATACATAACCTTTTTCTTTTTCAATTTTCATAGCTTCTTCTTTGCTATAAAACATTCCTATTGGTTTACTAGGATTTTGAAAAGCAGTATCCGCAGAATCTACTAAAACCTGTGTTACAATTGTAGAACAATCTAAATCAATATTTTGTCTACTTAATTCATTTTGAATACATTGTTGTAATTGATAACCAATGTATCCTTGACTCATACTACCACATTCTGGGAATGGTACAGGAGGAGTACCGGCTCCGTTTGAAGCGTACTCCATTGCTAAGGCGATTTGGCCAACCTGTGGTCCATTACCATGAGTTAAAACAATTTTATTTCCGGATTTTATTAAGTTAACAATTATTTTTGCTACATTTTTTAGTAAATCTAATTGTTCTTTTGGATTTTTACCTAAAGCATTACCTCCTAAGGCAATAACAATTTTACTCATTATCTTCCCTCATAGTTGCGTATACAACTGCTTTAATTGTGTGAAGTCTATTTTCTGCTTCATCAAATACTTTTGATTTAGATGAATTAAATACTTCATCAGTAACTTCCATTTCTTTTAATCCAAATTTTTCGTGTATATCTTTTCCAATAGTAGTATTTAAATCGTGAAACGATGGTAAGCAATGTAAGAATATAGCATTTTTATTTGCGTTATTCATAACATCCATATTTACTTGATATGGTTTTAATAATTTAATTTTGCTTTCCCATACATCATCTGGTTCACCCATAGAAACCCAAACGTCAGTATAGATTACATCAGCTTCTTTTGTTGCTTCTTTAACATCTTCTGTCATTTCAATGCTTGCGCCTGTTTCTTGGGCGATTTCTTTACATTTTTTAACTAAATCTTCATCTGGCCATAATTCTTTTGGTCCACAAGATACGAAGTTCATTCCCATTTTGGCTGATATTACCATTAATGAGTTGGCTACGTTATTTCTATTATCTCCCATAAATACAAGTTTAATTCCTTGTAAATGTCCAAAGTTTTCTTCAATTGTCAAGGCATCACCCAACATTTGTGTTGGATGGAATTCGGTTGTTAAACCATTCCATACTGGAACTCCAGCATTTTTAGCAAGTTCTTCAACAATTTTTTGTGAGAATCCTCTATATTCGATTCCATCATACATTCTTCCAAGTACTTTGGCTGTATCAGCAATACTTTCTTTTTTGCCCATTTGGGAGCTTCCTGGATCTAGATATGTTACGCCCATTCCTAAATCTAAGCCAGCTACTTCAAATGAACATCTTGTTCTTGTTGATGTTTTTTCGAATAGTAGAACTATATTTTTACCCTTTAAGTATCTATGATCGATTCCTTTATGTTTCTTTTCTTTTAAGTCTTTTGATAAATCTAATAAATATCTTATTTCTTCTGGTGTGTAGTCAAGTAATGTTAAGAAGTTTCTTCCTCTTAAATCAATGCGATTATTGATTTTTTTGATTGATTCTTCTTTTAATAAACATTTACAGTTTCTATCATATTGTTCGTTATCAATATCATCTCTTATTAATGGCATACTCATACATCTTGGACCGCCTCTTCCACGAGATAATTCCGCGCTACTCATTTCGTATACTTTTATTCCGTGTTCTCTTAGTATATTGTTTGTAATGTTATTTCTATCATATACTACAACAACTCCTGGTGCTATGCATAGTGTATTTGTGCCATCATTCCATTGTTCTCTTTCGGCTGATATTTTTTCACCGCCAGCGCAAGGGATTAGAGTAATTTTTCTTTTTAAATATTTTTCAAGTATTTCTTCTAAAGATCCGTTTAATTCAATAACGTTTAGATCTTCATCGCTGTCTGGTATGTCACCTTCAGTTATTTCAAATACTTGTAATGTATCCATTATTCCTGGATGATATGTAAACTTATCGTAATCAATTTGTGTAAATACTGTATCAAGGTGCATAAATGCTCTTGATTCTGGAATATTAAATGCTAATATTGTGTCAATTTCACAATCTGGATTTTTAAACAAGTTTTTAGCAAGTTCATCAATAGCGCCTGCTTCTGTTCTTTGAGATATTCCAACTGCTAGTATATGATTATTTAGGTTTAGAACATCTCCACCTTCTATATGGTATGGTAAATATCTATCATAGTATTTGTTTACCATATCTTTATATTCTGGGTGGTAATTAAATATATATTCTGCATATATTGTTTCTCTGCTTCTTGTTACAGAATACATTTTATTTAAGATTATTCCGTTTCCTGCGCTTGCAAATGGATCTCTTGTGAAATATAAGTTAGGCATTGGATCAGCCAAGAAGTCTGATTCTTCACCCACAAAGTCTACTAAGGATTGTTCAACATTTCTTTTAGCTCGGCTTATTTCACCTATTTTAATTCCTTCCATTGTTTTTAAGACTAATTCTTTTTTATTTTTGAAACTTTTTAAGTAATCAAATACCAAGTTTTTATATTTTGGTGTTCTTATTCCTGCTTCATAAATGAATTGTCTTATAAACTTATCGCTTATTTCTTCGCTTAATGATAATACTTCAGCCATTAAATCTTCTAGATAAACGACTTCTATACCATTTTCTTTTAGAATGTGAGCAAATTCATCGTGCTCTTTTTGTGCTTCTGGTAAAAAAGGTATATCATCAAATAGTAATCTACTTAATGTATCAGGTGTTAGATTTAATAATTCATTACCTGGTCTGTGTAATAATACCTTTTTTAAAGGACCAATTTCACTTTTGACATTTATTACATTCATAAATCCTCCTATATTCTTCATTATCAATTATAGCAAATAATTTTTTGTTTTACAATAGATTTTAGAAAAAAAGAAAAAACCGATTAAAAATCGATTTTTATGATATTGTTTGTACTTTTCTACCTGTACTTGTTTGATAGTGAATAAGGAAAGAGCCAATCTTATCATCCTTAATATATTTTTACGCACCACAAAAGAAGGACTACTATCCATAATTATCCTACAGAATCGTACTCCATATATTTTATCAATAAACCTTTCTATTTTTATATTATTTATTAGCAAATTAGTTTTCTATCTTTTTAAGAAAAACTTTTATTCTATCATTAGAACTATCAAAAAAGTCTTTTGTTTTTCCGTCAAAAAGGATTTTTCCATCTTCTAGGAATAAAACACGATTAGATACATTTTTTACAAATCCCATTTCGTGAGAAACAATCATCATTGTTTTACCAGTGTTAGCGATTCCTTTTATTAATTCTAATACTTCACCAATCATTTCTGGGTCTAAAGCACTTGTTGGTTCATCAAATAGAATAATATCAGGATCAATAATTAAAGTTCTTATAATTGCAACTCTTTGCTTTTGACCACCAGATAATTCATTTGGATAACTATTAGCCTTATCTTTAAGGTCGATAGTATCAAGTAATTCATAAGCTTTTTTAGTTGCATCTTTTTTAGCCATAAGTTTTAATTTAGTGGGTGCGAGAATAATATTATCTAAAACGCTTAAATGTGGAAATAGATTAAACTGCTGGAAAACCATACCAATCTTTTTACCTATTTCACCTTTATATAGTTTTTTTCCTTCAAATAGTATTTCACCTTCTGACTTTTCAAGTAAATCAATACATCTAAGTAGTGTACTTTTACCACTACCAGATGGTCCGACAACTGATACAATATCGCCTTTTTTAATTGAAAAACTAATGTTATCAAGAACTAAATTATCATTATAGCTTTTTGATAAGTTATTAACTTCTAACATTGTTTAACCTTCTTTCCATTAAATTGACTAATTTAGATAAACCAAGTGTCATTATTAGGTAAATTGAAGCTATGATAATTAAAGGAAAAAAGTATTCATAAGTTCTTGATGCTATGATATCAGATGCTTTAGTAAGTTCTAAAACGCCAATATAAGCACCAGCTGATGTTTCTTTTAGTAAAGTAATAAATTCATTACCTAAAGCTGGTAAAACATTCTTTATAGCTTGAGGCATTACAATATATTTCATAATCTTACTATAATTTAAACCTAAGGCATATCCTGCTTCCATTTGTCCTTTATCAATAGATATTAAACCACTTCTTATTATTTCAGCAACATATGCTCCTGAATTAAGTCCAAAAGCGAGTATACCAACAATAATAATGTTAATATTAACTGATTTAAAGATAACATAATATATAATCATTAATTGTAATAAAACCGGCGTTCCTCTTATTATATTGATATAGGTTTTAGATATTCCATTTAATATTTTTAATTTACCGGTATTATCGTGATAATGGCAAATAAGTGCTAGAAATAAACCAATTATAATACCCATAATAACTGCAAAAAATGCTATTAAAATGGTGTGGAATAATCCTTCAAGTATATATTCATATCTATTATCATATATTATGCTATTATAAAAACTTTCACCAACTCTATTAAAGAATTCACCTATTTTATAAAATAAGTTCATAGCATCACCCTTCAGTATGTTTTATAATATATTCTTCTATTTTACCTTCAGTTTTAAGTCTTTCTAAGACTTTATTGATTGTACTTAATAATTCATCGTTACCTTTTTTAACAATCATTCCATAACTATCATTTGTTAATGGTTTAGCAAGTATTTTTAATCCCTCATTTTTTTCAAGGATTGCTTTAGCTGGTAATTCATCCATTACAACACAATCTACTTTATTTGCTTTTAGATCTTCAACTGCAGCCAAATATTTTTTTTGTCTTACAATTGTTGCATTTTTATATTTTTCTGTTACAAAGGTATCAGCAATGCTTCCTAATTGGACGGCAATTTTTTTATTGCTTATATCTTCAAAATTACTATTTTCTTTAACAATTACAACTTGTTTACTTGTTGCATAGTTTATTGAAAATGCTACTTCTTTTGCTCTTTCATCTGTATAACTTATTCCAGCGGCTCCAAGATCAGCTTTTCCTGTTTTAACTTCATTTATTATAGAATGGAAATCGATATCTTTTATAACTAATTTTTTATTTAATTCTTTCGCTATTTCTTTAGCAATATCTATATCAACTCCTACTATTTTACCATTTTCATAGTATTCATATGGTGCAAAGCCCGCTTCAGTGACCATAATTAGTTCGTTGTCGTTTCTTTTACAAGCACACAAAAAAAATAAAATAAGCAAAGATAACAAGACTTTTTTCATTTATTCACTCTCCTACTATTTACATTTTATCAAAAAAATTAAAAAAATACAATTAGTATTTATTAAAAACTAGTCATATTTTTAATTTTCTTATATAATCATTTTTCATATTTTTTATTGTTACAAGCGATGCAAGCTTTATAGCGTTTGTTAATTCATTATATATATAATCTCTTTGTTTTTGATTTGCTTTTACTTTTTCTCCATATATTGATCCGATTGTATCCTTAGTTACATTATACAATAGGTCTTTTTTATATTTTAAATGTGGTCCATAATATCTTACTTCAATTATTTCGCCTCTATTATCATAGTAACCTCTTCTTGTATAAAAGTGAGAAAAATATAGATATTTTTTGTGACCTATTTCACAAAATAATTGATAAGCAAAGCCTTCATTTGTTCGGTAGTAACTTACTTTATTATTTGTTTTTTTATCTTTTATGTGTAGTTCAATGGCATTTCTTTTATTACCTACCGATGTATTATATGGACTAACTGATAAATCAACTTTATTTAAATAGTCTTCATCAAATGTTATATCTTTATTTAAGAATGGATTAACACATTTGTCAAAGTTTTCTAATCCGTTTCTTATTCTTTTTAATACTCCTGTTGTATTTGTGTTAATAAATTTTCTATCTTCTTTAAGCCATTCTTTATTAGTTATACAAGGATTACATTTATCTATTATTTGTGAATTAACTTCTTTTAATATTTCATCAAATATATTTTGGTCTATTGTTTTAAAGTTTCTTTTATTAATAGTAAAGCTTTTCATTTCTAATAAAAATATTATTAAAGCTTCTTTTGTATCAATGTGATAAGATTCGATATATTTATTTTTATCGGTCCTTAGTTCTAATTTTTCTTTAGCTTTTTCAATTTTTATTATATAATCATCATCTAATTCATTATATTTTTTTATTTCTTCTTTATAGTCATTATCAACAGCATTTTCTAATACTTTACTTTCCAATCCATTAATTTTAAAATTATATTTATTTGCGTATTTTTCTTCGAGCACGTTTGCAAAGCTTAATGGTATTTTTCCTTTTACGAGTGCATAGTCGTTTTCAAACGAAATAATGTATTCATAAAACTTTAAGGCATCATTTTCTTTTTTATAATTCATTATTTCTAATATTTTATCAAATTCAATTTTCTTCATAAAACCCTCCCTACATTCAGTATAGCAAAAATAATATGAGATAGCAAACAAAAAAACTTATTTTATTTTAAAATAAGCTGATGTAAAATCTAATAAGTTCGATTTTCTTATAAAATTGGTGCTCCCGATTGGACTCGAACCAACTGCCTATTCCTTCGGAGGGAATCGCTCTATCCACTTGAGCTACAGGAGCATAACTAAATTATATCACAAAAAAAGAGATTTATGCTAAAATCCTTATAAAATTAGCTATCTCTCTTTCATTCAATACTTTGCCCTGACTAATTACTTTTTCATTTATAATTAAAGCAGGTACATTTGAAACATTATATTTTTTTGCGTCGCTTTCTTCTTCGAGTAAAGAAACACTTACCTTTCCTTTTATTTTTTCCATAGCTTTACCTACATTTTTTAGTAATTTCATACGATTACTAGATTCATTTCCAATGATTTTAATTTCCATTTTCTCTCACCTCTATTTAATTATATAAAACACTTATTAATATTTTATAGGTAAATTATTAAAAATTATTAAGACGGTATTGTAAACTCAATAACGAGTCCATTATCATTATATGCTTTTATATTGCCACCCATTTTTAAAACAAATTCTTTACATATTGATAAACCTAATCCTGATATTTTTCTAGATTTATCTGTTGTAAATAAGGGATCAAATATTTTATCAATTATGGCATTATCTACTCCTGGTCCATTATCTGCAATTCTAAAATTAAAGTATTTATCATCTTTAGTTATTAGAACACTAATTAATCCATTTTTATCTAGGAAACGCGCACTATTGGAAATAATATTTGCGAATATTCGTTTTAATTTTAAAATATCTGTACAAATAACATCTCGCATACATCTGGATTTAACAACTAGGTTAATACCGTCATTTTTTAAATCTGCTTTATAATCATCATTTAAGGCTTTGACAATATCTTTAATATATAATTTATCCATTTTTAAAACAGAATTAGATTTGTTAATCAAATAATCATCAAAATCACTTAGAATATTTTTAATATGAATTGCTTTACTATTAATAATTTCATTATATTCTTTTATTTCTTTTTTACTTACACTTCCATCTTTAATTAAATTTGAATAACCAATAATAGAAGTTAAAGGTGTTTTTATATCGTGAGAAATACTTGCAATTATTCTGTTTTGTTCACTTTTCTCATTTTCTAAAGAATCAACTAAATTAACGAATTCATTTTGAATAATACCTAGTTCACCATTAACATTTGCTCTTTTAGGCTTTTTACCAAGTTTATAATTTCTAATATCTTTTACAATATTTTCAACTGGACTTATTAGTTTTAATCTTACAAATACAAACACAAATGCCATTATAATTGAAACAAGAGCGATTTGAAAGATAATTAATCCAAAAATCATACTACTTGTTGTTGCTTTTGTATTCATATAAACGCTTAGTAAGTAAAAATTATTGCTTACTTGGATTATATCAGAAAACAAGAACATTTCATCTTTAACATTGCTTTCCATTACATCTTCATTATCTACATCTGATAATTTAAACTTAACACCATAATTTTTAGCAATTGTATTTAATTTATAAAACAAACTTTCTGTTGTTGGATAGTATGATTGTATTTCTTCTTTAGCAAGTTTTTCTTTTAATATATTCATTTCAGCAAATATTGGCTTTATTTTAAAGCCAAACCAAAATATTAGAGTTAGAATATTAACTATAACAGTAATAAGAATATAAAAAATTATTTTTTTACTTAAACTAACATTTTTCATCAGATTCAACCCTTATAAACTTATATCCGTATCCCCAAATTGTTACAATGTATTTTTCGCCTATTTTATCTCTTAAACTTTTAATATTAACTGCTACTGCGCCAATATCGCCATAGCTATCACCCCATACTGATGTAAATATTTGTTCTTTTGATAAAGCGATTCCTGCATTGTCCATTAGATATCTTAAAAGTTCAAATTCACGCGTTGATAATTCTACTACATTATTATTTTTCTTGACTTCAAAGCTTTCTTTGTTTAATGATATTTCACCTATATTTATAACATTATCTCCTCGATTAAAGTTCCTTTTATTTAGTCTTAAATATGATTTCACTTTTAAAACAAGTTCGGTATTATCAAATGGTTTTGTGATATAATCATCACCGCCCATTTCATAACAGACCATTTTATCTACTATTTCTGATTTTGCAGAAATAAATATGATTGGTACATTTATTTTATTTCTGATTTTTAAACATACTTCAGTTCCACTCATTTCTGGCATCATTATATCTAGTAACACTAAATCATAACTGTTATCAATTTTTTTAAAAACATCCAAAGGGTTATTAACTATATCTGTATCAATGTTTTCTTTTTTTAATATTAAAGAGATTAAACTTGATATTTCTTTGTCGTCATCAACTATTAAAACCTTTGCCATATTATCACTTCCTTTTCAATATTATATAATATTTTTTACGAAAAAACAAACTTAATTGTTTTTAAATAAACCATTATCTTTTAGATATTTATAATAGTTATTTTTTACAATAAGTTTGCTTATATTGATTTTATTATTCATAAGATTATTCATGTTTTTAATATAAGCGTCATCTACTTCTTCACCTATATATTTACTATCAACGCCGTAATATTTTCCTTTGTCACTAACCCAGGATCTTTTATTAAATATAGCAAGGCCGTTTCTTGTGCTTAGAATATCGTTTCCGGCAAATAGTCTTGAATCATATTCGATATTGAATAGATTATAGACTGTTGGTAATACATCAATTGACATACAGGTTTTATCAACTTCTACGTTTTTCATTTTGCTATTCCATATTATAAGACTGCTTTCATTGACACCAATTACATCATCTTTTTGATGACTTGATAGTTCATTTACTGCGTTTAGATTTAAGCCGTATGGGTAATGGTCTGGTAATATTACAATAACAGTATCATCAAGTTTTCCTTTTTCTTCTAAGGTATTTATTAGTAATTCTAGGGCATCATTTAATTCAATTTGAGTTGCTAGATATGCTTTAGCGCTTGTCGAGTATGGTAAGTCTTTTACTTTGTTATAGTTTTTAAGAGCGACTTTGTTTCCATAGAAATTATAGGCTAAATGACCTGATACTGTCATATAGTAAACCATAAATGGATCTGTACTGTTTAGATAATCATCAGTTGTTGCTTTTATCATTTCAGTATCAAATTCTGGCCATATATTACATTTTATTTTGCTTTCTAAACCATTATAACAACCTTTATAGTTATCAAATCCTAAAGCTTTTAGATATTTATTACGATCTTGGAAATTGTAATAGTGATCGTGATATGCATATGTTTTATAGCCGTATTTTTTAAATGTATTGGCAAGGCCATAAGGGAAATAGTTGTTTCCACTTCGCCAAGTGGCTAAAATGCTTGAGTCAGCATATAGTCCTGTTAAGGCTTGAAACTCACCTCCGATTGTACTTAGATTATTGCTTGAATAATAATTATTAAATATAAAACCACTATTTATTAGTTTATATAAAGTTGGTGTTAAATCTTCTCTTACACCGATAGTATTAAAGCTTTCTGCTACTATATAAATTAGATTTTTCCTTTCAAACATTCCGGTATATTTATTTTTTTTAGTTGGTTCTAAGTTTTTTAAATAGTTATTGATTTCATCATTTCCTTTTAGATTACTAAAATCAATATCTATTTTATTATAGTCGTAATCATATAATTCTTCTTTATCAGATATATCTATTATGGGTTTTATTTTTTCTTCAAATCCGAATATGTTTCTATATATATCAAGCAAGCCTGAATTGATAATTCCTAATTTTTCATTATTTAAATTGACATCATTTATACTTGTATAAAGGTAATAAATTGAATTATCTTTTTCTTTTTGCATATAAATATTGCCTACAAATAAACCGATTGATAATAAAAATACACCTAATTGGAATAACATATTTTTTTTATCGTTTTCATATTTTTTTCTAAATACAATTAATAGTATTAATGGTAAAAAGAATAGTATGATAGCATAGAAATTTTTTAGAATGGAAATTATTGTTTCTTTTCCAAACTTTAATACTTGGTCACTTAATTTGAATAGGTCTAATGAGAAAAAGAACCCAAATACATTTTTAAGGACAAATTGCATACTGAAGAAAATACCTAATATGCTATATATAATATAGTTTAGTATTTTTTTATTAAACAAGGATGTTATTATTGTTATTAAAGATGATATTATTAAACTAAATAAAATAATGTTTATTATAGAGCTTCTACTATATGTATCAAATGATAGTAATCCAAATAATAGTTCCATATAAGCTATTAAAATAAAATTAATAAAAAAATTTCTTACTTTCATAAATCTAACCTCTATAATAGTATATCATAAAAAATATAAAAAGGAACTAACTCTTTTTATATTTTACACTATTCATATATTCAATTGTTTTATTTTGAAAATCAAATATCGTTGTTTGGTTTTCATCTTTTATATTATCATAAAATAATATTATATATACTTTTTTTGTACCGAATTGGACATATTGAACATAATATTCATCGGGATAAGTTTTACTTCTTAGGTTTAATGAATAACCTTCTAATTCGTCATATTTTGTTTCTTCTTGGCTTAATATTTCAAATGTTTCATCAATATATTTGTTATAATTTTTTTTAAATTCTTCTATACTCACATCTAAGTCAAAGACGTTTAATATTACTTCATTAATTCCTTCTTCGCTATTGAGATAACTTATGTATTCATCATTTTCATAAAGTTTAAAAGTATTTGGAAGGGTAATACTTATATCATCATATGTATATATTTTGTCTTCTTCTACTGGTTGTAGTAATGCGATCGCAAATATAATTAAAGCAAATATAAGTATACATAAGCTTGAAATTTTTACGACTTTTTTTGTAAAGTTTTTACGACCTATTTTCGGATTTTCAATTGCTTTTAAATCTAAATATACTTTTGAGAAATTAGATACAATTATTCCTTTTTTTTCAAACTCATTAAAGAATACTATTTTATTTTTTACTTTCATTTCTGATAAAATTACACTTTTTGGTACCGTTTTCTTTTTATCATAGGCTTTATATTTATCAAATATTTCTTTTAAGTATTCTATTTGTTCATCATATGTTTTATCTAAAATATCTTCGCCTTCTTCGACTATTCCATATGCTTCATTATTGATATTTTTTACTATTCCACTTATTCCAAGTAATGTAAATACTATTGATATTATATAGTCAGTTATGATACTGCTTGCAAAGCCGTTTGATGCATATAATAGTCTAAATAGTTTAAGGTCAAATCCGTATCCTTCTTTTAATAGTAACCAAAATGGTATTATTATAAATGTTGATATAGTAATTGCTAGTAATGATGATACTGTAATGATTGTTGATGTTTTTTTATTTACTTTTCCTCCAAATAATTTATAGAAAGTAAGTGATCCAAATCCAATTATTGCTGCTAGTATTGATAACATATAATTTGCATATACATATATAAGTATCCAGGGTAAACTAAATATAATTGCTCCGACTAATGCTCCTATTATTCCTTTTATATTTTTATACATATTTTCTCCTATAACATTTTTTTAATTATTCTATTTATTTCATTTTTTATATCACTT
>HF993334.1 GCA_000433875.1 Firmicutes bacterium CAG:884 | reverse complement strand
TTTAAAAATCAAACTATAAATGATATAATGTATATAGAGGTATAATATGAGTAGTAAAAAACACTATACAAATATAACAATATTAAGATGCATCATATGTGCAAGTGTATTACTATACCACTTAAATATCTTAAAAGGTGGCTTTCTAGCAGTATGTACCTTTTTTGTAATAAGTGGTTATTTTACTTGCATTTCAATTCTTAAAAGAAACACTTCACTAATAGAACATTACAAAAATAAATTTATTAAAATATATATACCACTACTAATAACAGTTATGCTAACAATAATAGTAGTGCCGTTATTCAAAAATATTCACTGGTTTAATCTAAAACCCGAAACTACATCCGTAATATTTGGTTATAATAACTTTTGGCAAATAAAAGCAAATCAAGATTACTTTGCTAGAAGCACTGCATCACCATTTATTCACTTATGGTATATATCAATACTCTTACAATTAGAACTCATTTTTCCACTAATATTAAAAGTATGTAAAAAAATAAAACTCAAAATAATTCCAACAATATTTATGTTTCTATTAAGTGTTATTGGAGCAATCTATTTCTATAAATCAAGTATTACAAATAGTATAATATTTACTTATTATAATACATTAACAAGACTATTTTCTTACATATTTGGTATAACATTAGGATTTATCCATACATATTATGATAAACAATTATTTAAAAAAGATTTAATCAAAAACATTATATTTTATATTTACTTAATATTATTAATTATAATGTTTATTCTAATAAAACCATCATCTAATTATTATAATCTTGCACTTATTCTAGCAACCATTATATCTTGTAGACTATTAGATTATGGCAGAACTAAACAAACAAACAAAACAAATATATTTGACTATATATCAAATATTAGCTATGAAATATACCTTATACAATACCCAGTTATATTTATCTTTGAATATATAGAAATTAATAAAAATCAAAAAATCGCACTTATCATATTAATAACACTATTATTATCAATATTACTAAAAAAATTATTAAAAACAAAAAAATTAAAATATATAGTGGTACCAATAATTCTATTATACGGTTCATATATCTATTTAAAAGCAGAAGATTATACCAAAGAAATGAATGATCTAAAAAAACAACTAGAACAAAACGAAAAAATGATGGAACAAAATAATGAAAAATATAGTGAGTTATTAAAAGCTGAACAAGAAAAATTAAATGAAGAACTAAAATCAATTGAAGATGATGAAGAAAAATTAAAAGAAACCATAAAACAATTGCCTATATCAGCAGTTGGTGATTCCGTTATGGTAGGAGCTTCTTGGAATATTAAAAATATCTTTCCAAACAGTTATATAGATGCCAAAGTATCAAGAAGTATGTGGAAAGCAGTAGATGTTATAGAAGAATTAAAACAAAAGAATGTACTCGGTAATCCTGTTATACTTCACCTAGGAACAAATGGTGAATGTTCAAAAAGTTGCAAAGACCAAATAATGAATCTCTTAAAAGATAAAAAAGTATTTTGGATAAATACAACTAATCTAAGTTATGTTAACAAAAACTTACAAAGCCTAGCAAGTGAATATGATAACCTTGAAATAATTGATTGGTATAACTATTCTAAAGACCATAAAGAATACTTTTATGTAGATGGTATTCATTTAAACCCTAAAGGAAGAAAAGCATATGCTTTAATGATATATGATGCAATTTATAATAATTATTTAAAAGAAAATCAAATAAAAAAAGATAATATTATAAAAGAACACGAAGCAAAACAAAATAAAAAAATTACCTTTTACGGAAACGATATGCTATTAAATGCTTACAAGTACATATTAAATGAATATCAAGAATCAAACTTTAATATAGATAATTTTACATATGAATCATTAATTCAAAATATAAAAAATAATTCGAAATTAACAAATAAAATAGTATTTATATTTGATAAAACATTTAATATAACTGAAAAAGAATATCAAAAATTATTAAAATTATTAGATAAAAAAGAAGTATATTTTATTTATTCTAAAAAAATTAATAATATAATATATTTTGATGAAACCAATTATCTAATGCCTGATGGTATTCATTTATCTTTAGAAGGAAATAAAGAAATTATTAAAATTTTAAAAGATAATATTAAATAATTTTAATGGATGAAGAAAATGAAACAAACAAAATATATGGTTATTTACAAATCTATAAATATACTGATGAAATTTGTGTAGTGCATTCTGCTGTAGACAAAAGAACAAAATATGATGATAAAAAGCAAATTATAGAATGCACCGTGATCTAGAACAATATGATACTTTAATTCTATCAATTAAAGATAGTTCTATATTTGAAAACACAAATTATTATAAAAAAATCAAAAAGTATATTTTTAGAAAGAGAATACTATAAAATACAAGAAGAATTCTTTTAAGAAATATTAAAATCAAATCAAAAGAAGGCCAAAAAAAGAATATTAAACAAATATATTAAAAAAAATAATTAATTTTACTAAAAATATGTTATAATAAGTTATAGATGTAATTACATCATTGAGGAGGAAGTATGGAAAACAAGAGATTTATAACGGTTTTAGTATTTATATTATTACTAATAATCGTATTACCAATTATTAATTATATAGGCGGAGCAAAGGGAAGAGAAATTGTTGCTAAATTTGATGAAGCCTTTAATAATAGTGAAAAATATGCTTTCATTGAATTAGGACACGAAACTTGCAAATGGTGCCAAAAACAACAACCAATTCTAGATGAATTAACAAGTAAATATGGACTTGAATATTTGTATGTTGATACAGAGATTATAACAAATAGTCAATTAGAATATATTAAAGAAAAAATAAATGCAACAACTGATTTTGGTACACCAACAATGGCAATAATTGGAAAAGGTAAAGTTCACGAAACAATTTCAGGAATGACTGAGGAAGTAGCGCTTGCTGAAAAATTAGCAAAATATGATCTTATAAAAGGTTATGGTTTGACTGAATTAAAAGAGATAACTTATGATGAATATTATAAATTATTGAAAAGCAAAAAGCCTGTTGTAATATTAATTCAAAGAGATGGTTGCACATTCTGTGAAAAAGCAATACCACAATTAAAAAGGACTTCATATTTAACAGGTGTAACAATTTATTCATTAAATGCTTATGATGCTTATATTGGTTCTGGCTATCCGGAAAAAGCAACAGCTGAACAAAAAGCAATAGCTAAAAAGTTAATAGCAACTGTACCAGCATTTGATAAGGAAGGATTCTTCACACCATTATTAGCACTTGCCAAAAATGGTAAAATAATTGCTTCTTATGATAAGGGTTATGCTGAAGAAAGCGTATACACAAATTTCCTAAAAGAAAATAATATTGCAAAATAAACTAGATTTTTCTAGTTTTTTTTAAATAAAAATAACTATTTTATCAATAGTTATCATACTTAAATCTTGCTTAAAATTAAACTAGAAATTTTTGCTTTGATATGCTTGTAATAAATAATAAAGTGTGCTAAATTAAAAAAATTAGACAAGAGCAAAAATATTGATAAAGTAATAGAAAATAGAAAGAATGTTAATAAAATATTGGACCTACTAAAAAATAATAATTTTGTTAATAACTTATATGGAATACGATTCTATAGAATAACAATAGATAGTAGCGCATTTACTGAACACCGGATCGAACGATTGCAACCAAATCATCAAATAGTAATGTTATAAAAGGTAATCAAATATAAGTGAGTTTTTTGCTCACTTTTTTCTTTATGTGACAAAATATTTAAAATTAAAACAATATAATTATAATAGGTGATGTAATGAAAAAACTAATAATAAGCATAATAATTATATTGATACTACCATTACTATTAACAAGTATATTGGATAAAAAAGAAACAAAAATAATAGAAATAGGTCATAACAAAAAAACAATCAGAATTTTAAGAAGTAAAACAAACAAAATTGAAAAAGTACCATTTGAAGAATATATAGTGGGAGTATTAGCAGGTGAAATGCCATTATACTTTAAAGAAGAAGCCTTAAAAGCACAAACAGTTGCATCTAGAAGTTATGCTCTAAAAAGAATGGAATACAACAAAAACAAAAGTTATGATGTTGTAGACAATACTAACAATCAGGTTTATCTAGATAATGAATACCTAAAAAAAGCTTGGGGAACCAATTATACAACTAATATAAACAAATTAATAAAAATTGTAAATGCAACATCTTGTGAATATCTAGACTATAATGGAGCAGTAGTTGATGCCTTTTTCTTTTCAACAAGTACCGGTAAAACTGAAGATGCCAAAGATGTCTTTAATGTAAGCCTTCCTTATTTAAAAAGTGTGTCAAGTACCTGGGATGAAAAAGTTTCCCCTGTGTTTTACGATTATTATACTTTTTCATTGGATAATTTCTATAAAAAACTAGGACTATCATATGACGAAAACATCAAAATAGAAGTAACAAATGTAAGCGGTGCCGGAAGAATTAAAAACATAAAAATCAATAACGTCAACTTTACAGGAAGCAAAATATCAAGTATATTCGGCTTAAGATCAACAAGCTTTACTATAAAAAAAGAAGGAAACAATATAAACATAACCACAAATGGATTTGGTCACGGCGTTGGAATGAGTCAATATGGAGCCGAAGGAATGGCAATTGAAGGCTACAAATATGATGAAATCCTAAAACACTATTATAGTGGTGTAAAAATAAAAAAGTATAAATATTAAAAAAACGTACAATATATAACTGAGGTGGAAAAATGAGAAAATTAAAAGAATCAGTTGTATATGGAATATACGCATTAGGAAGTCTAGCACTTATAGGAGGATTATTTGCATATGAAGCATTATCAAATACCGAAGAATATATAAGTACAAGATATGTCACAAAAAATATATTCGATGAAGTATATCCTGTAATAAATATATCAAAAGGATTAGAAAAACCATTCAATGATGCCAGAGTAAAAGTTGAAAAATCATTCTATGACTATAAAGAAGAAAATCACGAAAACTCCATAATATATTATGAAAATACCTATATGCCAAATACAGGCGTAATATATAAAGGCGAAGAATCATTTGATGTATTAGCAGTCTATGAAGGAGAAGTAATAAAAGTTGAAGAAGACGAAATAATGGGAACAATGGTAACCATTAAACATAGCGAAAATATAATGAGTATATACGGAAGCCTTAAAAATGTTATTGTTAAAGAAGGAAACATCATAAATAAACAAGACAGAATTGGTGAATCAGGAAAAAATAACCTATCAAAAGACTTAGGCGACCATCTACACTTTGAATTAATTGTAAACGGGAAAAATATTAACCCAGAAAAAAGTTATTCAAAAACCCTAGAAGAATTAAATAAATAAGTATAAAAATCCCCATAATCTATATATTTTATTAAGGGGTGTTTTTATGTTAAAAATTAGAACTAGAGTAATAGAAGAAGCTAATTACATTATAAAAACAAAAGAAACCGTAAGAGAAATTGCTAATAAGTTTAAAGTATCAAAAAGCACAGTTCATAAAGACTTAAGCGAAAGACTCAAAAAAATAGATAAAAACCTTTATGATGAAGTCGATAAAATATTAAAATACCATATAGAAATAAGACACATAAGAGGTGGCGAATCAACTAAAAATAAATATTTGAATCAAAAGAAAAATATGATATAATAAAGGAGGAAAATATGTTCAGCAAAGATATAGGAATAGACTTAGGAACCGCAAACGTACTAATCTATATAAAAGGAGAAGGAATAATCTTAAATGAACCAAGTGTTGTAGCTTATGATGAAGAAAACGGCAAACTATTAGCAGTCGGAAGTGAAGCAAGAGAAATGTTAGGAAGAACACCAGGAAAAGTAAAAGCCATAAGACCATTAAAAGATGGTGTAATTGCTGATTTTGAAACAACCGAAATAATGTTAGATTACTTCATAAAAAAAATACTTGGAAGAAATATATTCTTAAGACCAAGAATTGTTATATGTTGCCCAACCAATATAACCGGTGTTGAAAAAAATGCCATAAGAGAAGCAGCCGAAAAAACCGGCGCTAAAAAAGTATATATTGAAGAAGAACCAAAAGCAGCCGCCATCGGAGCCGGATTAGATATATCCGTACCAAGTGGTTCAATGGTTGTCGATATTGGTGGTGGAACAACAGATATAGCCGTACTATCATTAGGAGGAATTGTTTCCTCGGCCTCAATCAAAATTGCTGGAAACACACTAGATAAAGACATCACAAAATATATAAAAGACAAATATAAATTATTAATAGGTGAAAGAACCGCCGAAGAAATCAAAATTAAAATCGGAACAGTATTTGAAGACAAAAATACTAAAATGTCCGTAAGAGGAAGAAATCTTGTAACAGGCTTGCCACATACGATTCAAATAACATCAAGTGAAATAAAAGAAGCCCTTTTAGATAGTGTCTATCAAATTGTAAGAACCGTTAAAAACGTTCTCGAACAAACACCACCAGAATTATCAGCAGATATTATCGAAAAAGGAATCGTTTTAACAGGAGGTGGAGCCTTACTAAACGGATTAGATAAACTTTTAGAAAAAGAACTAAAAGTAAATGTTAAAGTAGCAGAAAATCCACTATCCTGTGTAGCAGAAGGAACAGGTATCCTATTAAGCAATCTATATTTAATAGAAAGGTAGTTATGAAAAAAGGATTTACATTAGTTGAATTACTAGCAATTATAGTAATATTAGGTATAATTGGCCTAATAGGCGTAAGCGTATATAATAATGTCCAAAAAGAAGCAAGTAATAAACTGTATGAAGAACAATTAAATGAAATAGAAAACAGAATAAGAAGTTATGTATTAGAAAATGAAGGAAAAACACTTAATATAGAAGGAAATAATATAAAATTAGACATTTATAAAGAAAATACAACAATCAATATTCCGATTAGTTTCTTAATAACAGAAGGAGTATTAGAAAAATACCCAATAAACCCTAAATGCGGAAAAAAAATTGAAGGATATTATACTTTAAAAGTAACTGTGCCAGGAACATATATATTAGAGTATCATATGTCAAATAGTGAAGAAACATTTTGCAAAGTATAGAAAACTATACTTTTTTAGTATATAAAACTAATTATTACCAATAATAATACAGGTGATAAAATGTTTGATTATAAAGAAATATTAGAAGTATCCTATAGAGCAATAATATCTTTAGTAACACTATTTTTAATAACAAAAATATTAGGAAAAAAACAAGTATCTCAATTAAGCTTGTTTGATTATGTTATCGGAATATCAATCGGTAACTTTGCCGCCGAAGTAACAATAAACCTTGAAGCAGAATGGATAAATGGTGTAGTAGCTGTTTTAATATTTGGTTTAGTAGCATACTTTGTATCAATAATAACAATGAAAAGTATTGTAGCAAGACGATTCTTTATGGGATCCCCAACCATTGTAATTCAAAATGGCAAAATTATCAAAGAATCCCTAAAAAGAGTAAAACTTGATATAAACGATTTACTGGAAGAATGTAGAAATAATAATGTTTTTGATTTAAATCAAATAAACTATGCTTTAATGGAAGCAAATGGAAAATTAAGTATTCTACTAAAACCAGAATATTTACCATTAACACCTAAAGATATGAAATTAAATCCTGAAAAAAATGGTTTAGTAGCAAATGTAATAATTGATAAAAAAATAATGCAAGAAAATTTAAAACAAATGAATAAAGATGATAAATGGTTATTAAAAGAATTAAAAACAAAAAAAGTAAAATTAGAAGATATTTTACTTTGTACAATGGATATAAATGATAAACTAACAATTTATAAACAAAAAGAAAACGAAAAAATAAAAAATATATTAGAATAATTTACGCACAATTTACAAAATAATAAAGGACTTTATTGATTTATAAGCCTTTTTATTTTATAATAAAAATAAGGTGATATATAATGGATAAAGAATTTTGTGCATCAGCATTTGTAATAAATCCAATTAATAAAAAAATACTTTTAGTATACCATAAAGACTTTAATAGGTGGGTTCAACCAGGAGGTCATATCGAAAAAGGCGAAACCCCAGAAGAAACAGCATTAAGAGAAGTATGGGAAGAAACAGGCGTTAAAATAAAACTATTAGGGGAAAACTTTCCAAGAGAACAAGACTTTATAAGACCGCTTGGTATTCAAAAAAATCGAACACTAAAAGGAAAAACACATATAGATATTATATATCCAGCTATTCCTATAAATAAAGTAGAACACGAAGACGTAGATGATGACGTTCAAAAAGTAGGCTGGTTTTCGAGAAATGATTTAGAAAGAATAAAAGTATTTCCGGATATAAAAATAACAATGGATTATATTCTGCAAAAATATTTTAATGAGGGCTATTAATGGAAAAAATAACAATAATTATATCCTTATTAACCGTGCTAGTAAGCATCTTTGTAGCAGTTTATACCGTACACGGAAGAGCAAGAAATGAAAACAAAGAAAACCATAAACCATATTTAGTATTAAAAAGTTTGCAAAATTTAAAAGCACTAGATCAATATAAATACTATATAAAACTAAAAAAAGAAGATGTTGGCGAAGAAATAGAAATACCATTCAATATAATTCTCGAAAACATAGGTTATGGCGTAGCAAGTAATATAAAATTTTATGATTTATTAACAGGAGAATGTATAAAAGGAACCCAATTATTAGAAAAAAATATGAACCAGCAATTATTTACAACATTAGATGTAGCATCAAATAATATAATTCAAATCCAAATGTTATTAACAAATTACCTTAATAAGAATGGAATAAGTCACAATAGAATATTATGTATATATCAAGATTTAAACGAAAATATATATGACTTTATAATTCATATTAATATAAAAAACAAAAAAAACTATGATTTCTATGCATATCAAAGATCATCAAAAAGTTATCAAAAATGTATAGAAGAAAGTAAAAAAGAATATAATCATGCCTTAAAAGATTATAAAGGTGAAGAAGGGAAAAGATAAAAGCAAGACCAAAAGTCTTGCTTTAATGTATTTCTTTACATATCCCTGGATCAGGAATATAAAAACAATGATTTTTATACCTTCCAGAATTTCTTTGCTCCCACCACGTAGGAGCACAATCAGTATTTGTACCAGGAGCATAAAACCATAAGGCATTAGTAGCAGGATAATAATATTGCCCCTTTAATACCTTATCAGCTAAATCCTTTTCCTTAGTAGTTGGATTACTAAAATATAAAGGACTATTTATCCCTGAAAATCCCCCAGGAGTCTGATTAATCGTTTCATTTAGATTCCTTAAATCCTTAAATGTGTAGCAATCAGCAAGTGCTCTATTAACAACAACATTACCAACCATTAACATTCCCAGATCACCTTCACCCAAAGCTTCAGCTCTCATCAAACGAGCAAGCATATCTCTTTCCTTTGAAGTATGCGCTAATATAGCCAAATCATATCACCTTTAATATTATATGATATTATTCTTAATAGATTTAATTATTTTTATTGTTTCATTATAATTTTCATTATATAAATCAATTCTAAAATGCTTAATATTTAAATCCTTATAATAATTTATCTTATCTATATTATTTATAGGTTTATAATTTAAAATAGTTGTTAAACAATTATTCTGAACAATAGGATATAATTCATTATTCTTGTTTTTTAAATAATATTTTTTATTACAACTATGATTATTAGTTATATTTTTAACAATACAATGTTTCATTACCATAGCCTCTATCCATCCATAAACAATAATTTCAATATTGTTATTTATATTATCAATTAAATTAATTTTATCATTTATCTCAGGAGATATTGTTATTTGTTTTATACCTCTTTGATGAAGTAATTGTAAACTATGATTGTTTATAGCATTTAATTCATAACTACCAAAAACATTATTATTTGAACTATACACTATAGAACCAATTTCGGTTATTAACAAATTATCATTTGTAATATTTTCTCTACTTAATATAACTCTAGGTAATTTATAAAAAGTTTCTGGATATTTTTTGTGTAAAAATACGTTACTAGTATATATGTTATCAACATTTTCTTCCTTAGCAGCCCTATATTGTTCTTCATTGTTAACAAAAATGTTTATTGTTTCTTTATTATCTTTATAATTTATAACTTTATCAACAACTTTGTTAATTTCTTTCGGTTTAATTTTAGTTTTTTTATCAATCAATTTACTGACAAGATTTCTTCTTATACTATTTAGTTCGGTTATACTTATAAAAATATTATCATCTTTAATAATTTCAATTTCTTTTAATCTAAAAGGTGTATTACCTAATTTTGATAATTGTTTTACAATCATCTCTCTTGTTGTTTCACTAGTCTGTGATTTTTCTATTTTATTACCTTTTTCACTTAAAATAAAGGTTCCATCATTTATGACAATTTCAAGATCTTCCCCCGTTTTAGCTTTAACTGTAAATGAAACATCTAATTTTTTTTGTTCATAATTTTGTAATTCTTTTAATAATTTCACACTAGTTGTTTTGCGTACACTTCCTAATTTGTTGATATCACATTTGTTTTCGATAATTGCAACACTATTTTTAGAAACACTTGAAACCAATAACATTTTACTATTATATAATTTATTAACAATCATTCCCTTATTATTTTCAAATCTTATACCATCTTCTTGATCTAAATCTTCATTTAATTTAATTTTAACAAATTTTTTATTAACTTCAATTATTTTACCAATAACAATTCCTTGATGGTTAGATGTTTTAATGTTGGTAATATTATTCTCATTAAACAAATAGCCTTCTGTAAAATCACGATTAAATAATAAGCTTAATTTTTTCTCATCTTCTTCAGTTATTTTTTTACCATCTATAATATTTCTATAATATTTTGTTATAAATCCAACATATTCTGGACTCTTCATTCTTCCTTCAATCTTTAAAGAAACAATATTAGAATCCATTATTTCTTTTATTCTCTTTGAAGTATTTAACTCTTTTGTACTTATTAAATATTCACCATTTGCTTTATGTTCTTTATTATTTTCAATTAATTTATAAGGTAATCTACAACATCCTGTACATTCACCTCTATTACCACTTCTACCGCCTCCTAAATAACTCATTAAACAGCACCCAGAATAACTTATACATAAAGCTCCGTGAATAAATATTTCAATTTCCATATCAGTATTTAATTTTTTAATTTCTTCTAAAGACATTTCTCTATCTAATATAACTCTTTTAACGCCAATACTCTTAAAAAACTCAATATTTTCTATATTATGATTATGACACTGTGTAGAAGCATGTATTATAAGACCAGGAAATCTTTTATGAGCTTCATACATAAGTCCAATATCTTGCATTATTACAGCATCTACATTATTTTTATATAAAAATTCAATAAAATCTAAAGCATCTTCAAATTCATCTTCATAAATTATCGTATTAACAGTTATATATATTTTTACATTATATATATGAGCATAATTAATTGCTTCTATTAATTCATTTACACTAAAATTTTGCGCGAAAGCACGCGCTCCAAATTTTTTTCCACCTAAATATATAGCATCCGCGCCATTATGGATAGCAGCTTTTAAAGCATCCATACTACCAGCTGGGCTCAATAATTCAATTTTTTTCATTTTTAATCTTCCTTCATAATTATTAATTGACAAAGTATATATTCTAATGTATAATATATTTTGTCGTAGGGGTATAGTTTAATGGTAGAGCGACGGTCTCCAAAACCGTTAATGTGGGTTCAACTCCTGCTACCCCTGCCAGATGAATTACAAAGTTTAGGTAAAACTAAACTTTTTTCTTTTGTATTATATCACATTTTTATATAAAATCAAATTAACTATTTACTATATTAAATCAACAATTAATATGATATAATTATATAAGAAAGTGGTGGAAATATGGAAAAAAACAAAGTAGTTATTATAGGTTGTGGTAATGTAGGTATGAGTTATGCTTACGCTTTAATTAACCAAAGAACATATGTAAATGAACTTGCATTAATAGATTTAAATTATGAGCGCATTGAAGGTGAAGTAATGGATTTGAACCATTGTCTAGCATTCGCACCTTCTAAAATAGATATAAAAGTAGGATCTTATGAAGACTGCAAAGATGCATCTATAGTTGTAATCGCAGCCGGCGCAAATCAAAATCCTGGTGAAACAAGAATGGATTTAATAAATAAAAATAGCGAAATATTTAAATCAATAATTGATAAAGTAATGGATAATTGGTTTGATGGCATCTTTTTAGTAGCAACCAATCCTCTTGATGTAATGACCTATTTAGTTCAAAAATATTCTGGTTTACCCTATAATAGAGTAATTGGAAGTGGTACTAGTTTAGATACAGCAAGACTAAGATATATAATAGGTGAAAAACTAAGTATTAATCCTAAAAATGTTCACGGTTATGTTATAGGTGAACACGGTGATTCGGAATTCGTTCCTTGGAGTAATGTTAATATCGGTTTACAAAATATTAAAAGCTTTTTGAACGAAAAGGAATTAGCAGAAATAGAAAAAGATGTTAGAAATGCTGCCTATGAAATTATAAATAAAAAAGGCGCTACATATTATGGAATTGGAATGTGCCTTGTTAAAATAACAAATGCTATATTAGGCGATGAAAATGCCATTATAACTGTATCAAATTATGATAAAACAAATGGTGTTTATGTAGGTATGCCAGCCATCATCAATAGAGCAGGTGTAAGTCAAAAAATATTCGTTTCTTTAAATGAAACTGAAACTGAAAAACTAAAGAATTCTATCGATGTTATAAAAGATGCAATCAAAAAAATAGCCAAATAAAAAAGTATCTAAATTGATTTGACAAGTCC
Organism: Firmicutes bacterium CAG:884; assembly: GCA_000433875.1. Classification (GTDB taxonomy): domain Bacteria; phylum Bacillota_I; class Bacilli_A; order RF39; family UBA660; genus CAG-884. The sequence continues at coordinate 6,601 of HF993334.1, read as the reverse complement.
ATCTTTTTTGATTAGAATAACCATCAAGAAACGAGGAATACTATATGGATAAAATAAGCATCATTGTTCCAGTTCTAAACTCAAAGGAACATTTAAATAGAATAATTATGGGATTACTAAAACAAACTATTAACGATATGGAAATTATTATTGTAGATAGTGGTTCAAGTGATAGTACGCTTGATATGTGTAAAGATTGGTCGTTTCTTGATAATCGCATTAAAGTTTATGAAACAAAAGACTCTGTCATTGATTTTGGATTAAAAAAAGCAACCGGAAAATATATTCTTTTCTTGGACAATTTAAATCTAAATGATAATACAATGCTTGAAAAAATGCAAAAAGCTTTAATACAAAATAATGCTGATATTAGTATATATAATTCAAACTATAGCATAATTACCAATTATTTAGTATGTGATAGTATAAACATAATAAATGATTTTGATGGATGCTTATGGAATAAATTATTTAAAAAAGATTTATTTAATTCATATAATAATATAGAAGATGTTTTTAAAACCGCACTCAAAAAAGCAGTAAGAATAAGTTTATTTGTATAAACTTATTTTTTTTCTTTATTTTTTTTACAAAATATGATAATATATATGTAGGAGGTGAAATTATGGAATTAAAAGGATCAAAAACTGAAATGAACTTAAAAGAAGCTTTCGCAGGAGAAAGCCAAGCTAGAAATAAATATACTTATTTTGCATCAAAAGCAAGAAAAGATGGATATGAACAAATTGCAGCCATTTTTGAAGAAACGGCAGGAAATGAAAAAGAACACGCTAAAATGTGGTTTAAATATTTAGAAGGTGGCGAAATAAAATCAACTCTAGAAAACTTAGAAGCAGCTGCAAATGGTGAAAACTATGAATGGACTGATATGTATGATCGTATGGCTCGTGAAGCAGATGATGAAGGATTTACTGAAATAGCCCGTAAGTTTAGAATGGTTGGCGCAATTGAAAAAGCCCACGAAGAAAGATATAAAAAATTAATTGAAAATGTTGAAGGCGAACTTGTTTTCTCAAGTGAAGAAGACACTATTTGGATATGCCGTAACTGTGGTCATATAGTAATTGGTAAAAAAGCCCCAGAAGTATGTCCAGTATGTAATCATCCAAAAAGTTTCTTTGAAAGAAAAGCTGATAATTATTAAACTCCTTGATTTTAGGAGTTTTTTTTTATATAATTAAAATGGTGAAATAATATGTATATCAATAAAGAAACACTAAAAAATAAAGAAATGAGAGATATGTTAATGTTAGATAAATACCATTACTCATTTGTTTGGCTTGTTCAAGATTTAGATGACTATAGTTATATAGCAGATGATGATATGGTTGATAGAATAATTAACAATAACCGATGTGGTGATAAAATAAACGCCATTATGACATCTGGAAAAGATAATAGTTTACTATTAAAAAATGAAAAAATATTAAAAAAAATATTTGAACTCGACTTACAAGTATATCTGACATCACTAAACTATAAAGCAAGTGTTTATGTAATGGATTATATGCTAAAAAATGGCCTGGAAGCTAATTTTAGAAACTTTAATCTTGAAGTTAAATATAAACTATTATGTAACGAAAACATAAAAGAAGAATTATTAAAATCAAAAAACTTAAAATATATTTTAAGAGGCCTAAATCAAAAATGTTTTGATATTCTTATAAAAGAAGAAAGATGCAAAAACATAATCCTAAACTCCAATATCAGTTATATTGATGATTTTATGTTTGCAAATATAGCTTTTCCATTAGAAGTATGTAGCGATTATAGATTTAAAAGTATCTTTTTAGATATATATGATATATCAAAATATCGAAAAGAAATAGATAAATTAGAAATCAATAATGGAATGATTGCAAACGAAATTGATAAACAAAGATTTAAAGACTATGATGCTATTATTGATGATTATATTAATGGATACTCATATTTATCAAGACAAATAATCTCTAATATAGAAAAAAATCAAGACTATAATTATCTTTTAAATGATCAGATGCGTACTTTTATTTTAGAAAAAAGTATGAATTATTTAAAACAAAACCAATCATCTGAACTAGATATAAAAAAAATCCTTTATGAATATGATAAAAAATATATGAAGGAAATATTAATTGATAGATTCTTTAAAGATATTCCTTATAATTTTTTAAAAAACCTAAAAGTAATGATGGATTATTATAAAACAATTAATACAAATATATTTGATGAAAGAAAAAATATCTATGAAAAAATTCTAAACTTTGATAATTTATCATTTATAGAAGCCAAAGAATTATATGAAGAATGTAAAAAAATCCCTAATTTAAGCGAATTATTTTATGATGACTATAGAAATATGAAAAATAATTCCTATTCTAACATAATATCATCTGCACTTGTTCCCAATAATTTATCATTAAAGAAATCAAACGATTACGGAATACCTATATATGAATTAAATGGTGAAAAGTTTTTTGCCTTTGTTCACGTAACAAGAGCAGATAGAGAAAACGTTTCTAATCCAAATATATGGTTTGATAATCACAATGACGGCTTATCACTCAGTTATATTGGAAATGATAACCTAGTAACATTTAGCGATCCATTTACAAATATTGTATTTGGCTTTAATAATTTAGACTATAATAGAATAGTACATCTAAGAAATAGCGATTCCTATTCAGCTTATAATTCAGATTATGCGGATGCATCAAGATATGTTCAAAAAATGTATACACCACAAGGCTTAATTGATGATACAAAAGGATATAACGAAATAGTTTATCAAGAAAAAAACAAAAATATCCAGCTAGAAAAAGTAAAACCCGATTATGTAATATGTTATGATGATATTAAAGAAGGAGATTTAAAAGTTGCAAAGAACTATAATTTGCCAATAGTCCTAATCGATACAAAAAAATATAATTTCAAAGACGGAGCACCATCTGTTGAAGAAAAAGATAAATATATAATGTAAAAAAATTAAAATAATTAGCACTTTCTATTGACAAGTGCTAATTTTGTGCTATAATTATATATGTGAAATGGAGGAATGGATATGAAATTAATGCCTAGAAATTATTTTTTAGACGATGTATTTGAAGACTTTAATTCAAATAACAGTATGAAATGTGATGTTTATGAGAAAGATGGTGCTTATAACATTGAAGTTGATGTTCCTGGATTTAAAAAAGAAGATATTAACATTGATGTTGATAACGATTATTTAACAATTAGGGCATCTAAACATTTTGATGAAACAGAAAAAGGAAAGAATTATATTTGCCGTGAAAGAAAATACGGTAAATTTGAAAGATCATTCTATCTTGGAGATCTAAAAACTGATGATGTTGAAGCATCATTTGAAAATGGTACATTAAAAATTAGAGTTCCAAAAATTGAAGAGTCTAAAGATAAAAAACGTATTGAAATTAAATAGAAACCTGAAAATGGTTTCTATTTTTGTTGAAAAATCTAAAAAAATATAGTAAAATTATTGTTGTAATAAAATCTTGGAGGAAATATGAATAAAGATTTACTTATTAAATATGCTATGGATGTCAGAAAAAACGCTTGTACCTTAACAGGTTTTAAAGTCGGAGCAGCACTTGTAACTAGTGACAATAAAGTTTATACAGGCTGTAACATTGAAAACGCTGGAATACAAAGTATATGCGCTGAAAGATGTGCTTTCGTTAAAGCCTTAAGTAATGGCGAAAGATCCTTTAAAGCCATATTTGTTGTTGGAAAAAAAGATGAAGCAGAGTATGAAGAAACATTCCCTTGCGGGTACTGCAGACAATTTATGAGATCATACACTAGTTTAGACTTTAAGATTTATACATATTCTTTAAAAAATGGAATTAAAGAATATACATTGGAAGAATTACTTCCACATAGTTTTGATTTGTAGGTGATATTTTGGTTTTTACAATAGATGATTTTGAAGGACCCTTAGACCTTTTACTTCATTTAATAAAAGAAGATAACATTGATATATGTGATATTTCCATCGCCCGAATAACCGAACAATACCTAGATTATATTATCAAAATGCAAAATATGAATCTAGATATAGCATCATCATATTTAGTAATGGCAGCTGAATTAATTGAGTTTAAATCAAAATCATTACTTCCAAATGTCAATATTGAAGAAGTTACAGAAGAGTTTAGGGAAGAAATTGTTAATAAACTTTATGATTATAAAGAGTATAAAGAATTTAGTGAAGAATTAAAACATTTAGCAAGTGAAAGAAGCCTTATGTTTGATAAAGCACCAAGTGATTGTCACGAATTTGTTAGTTATGATGAATACAAAAATATCGGTAATGCTGTTGATTTATCAAAAGCATTGGAAAGAGTTTTACAAAACCTAAATGATATGAAACCAACTCCAACTAAAATAACTTACAAAGAATATTCTGTTTATGAAAGAAGTTTAGAAATTAAAAAAATTATTTTTGACAAGAAAAAAGTATTATTTAATGACCTATTTAATGTTAAATCAAAAGATTATGTTGTTGTTACTTTTTTGTCAATTTTAGATTTAGCACGTAATAATGAAATAAAAATTGAACAAGAAAATAATTTTAGTGATATTTATTTGTTAGGGGGTACTATATGAATTATAGTGAAATACTTGAGGGTTTGCTTTTTTTATCAGGCGATGATGGAATGAGTGAAGATGAAATAAAAAAAATACTAGAAATAGATAATATTGATGATATAGTATCTTCTTTAAATGAAAAATATTCTTCCAATAGTGGTCTTGAATTAGTTAAATTTGGGAATAATTATAAACTTGTTACTAAAAGTAAATATGCTGATTACTTTAAAAAAATGGCTGATAATTATATAGAAGGACCTGTTAGCCAAGCAGGGTTAGAAATATTAGCGATTATAGCATATAATGAACCTATTACAAGAGTCCAAATTGATGAAATAAGAGGCGTAAATAGTAGCTATGCCTTAAGAAAATTATTAGTAAGAGGTTTAGTTACAGAATGTGGCAAAGCAGATGTTGCTGGTCATCCTAATTTATATAAAACAACTGATAGATTTTTGGATTATTTTGGTTTAAAATCAAAAAATGACTTAATTCCTGTTAATAAGGAATTCGAAATTATTGAAGATGTTGATTTATTTGATACAAAATATAAAGAAAATGTTTGAAAACGATTATAATATGTGTTATAATTGTTTTATGCACGTGTGGCGGAATGGTAGACGCGGCAGACTCAAAATCTGCTGGAGGCAACTTCGTGGGGGTTCAAGTCCCTTCACGTGCACCACTTTTTGTAAAGGAATCCCTAAATGGGATCTTTTTTTATAAAAAAATATGATATAAATTTTACAAGTTATAAAAAGTATTATACAATTATAGCCAGGAGGGGTAAAATGACATTAGATCAAACATTAGATAGATTAGATATATCAATGAAAAAAATAACACTTGACTTAATAGCATATAGAGAGGAAGATCCAAGATGTGAACAAACATTGGATGCTTTAAATAATTTATATCAAATTGCTATAAAAGTTTTAAACTTAAAAAGAAATGATAAGTATACGTTTGTATATTCTGATCTAGAACAAATAAAAACAATATTAACAAATGCGGGTTATATTGAAAAATCAAAACCATTAACTCGTTAATAAAAACACATAAATTAAAATTATGTGTTTTTTAGTATTAAATATAAATAAAATATTTTGTTTTAGAATTTTTTTTATAATATAAGAAAAAATATACTATAAGTAAAAAAATAGAAAAGTTGACGAACAATTAAAAAAACATATAATGTAATTAATAAATGCAAATATTAACAAATAAAATGACAATTAAAAATATCGTAGAGGAAAAAAATGAGAAAAATATTAACTTTTAGAGTGGAAATAGAAGGATAGTATATGCTAATATACTTGATGGAGCCGGACGTGGAATGCTTGATGATATGTGTGATTACAATTTAAAAGAGATTGTTGATGATACTGATAAAAAAGGATATTCAGACTATTATGTCACACCCGGATATGAAAAGTATGAGAAATATGACTATAAGGAATTTAATTTAAAAGTAAACAATCAAAAACTAAAAGGATTAGTTTTAGAAATTAAAAACGGATATGAAATTGAAGGTGAATGATGTATGAAAAAAAGCCTTATAAAATAAAAAATAGATTTTTAATTAATATAAAATAACTATACTAACATATTATTAATGGAATAAGATTATATATAATATATCAATTTTATAACATAAATGGCGGAAAGTTTTAAAAAATTAGTAAATAAGGTTGACATAACAAAAAAAGTTGTGCTATAATCAATTTTGTAAATTGGTTTTGGAGAAATACCCAAGTTCGGTTGAAGGGACTAGTCTTGAAAACTAGGAGGTCGGCGACGGCGCGGGGGTTCGAATCCCTCTTTCTCCGCCATTAGTGTTTATCGCGGGATGGAGCAGTTTGGTAGCTCGTTGGGCTCATAACCCGAAGGTCGATGGTTCGAATCCGTCTCCCGCAACCATATTGGTCTCGTGGTGTAGTGGTTATCACGTCTGCCTGTCACGCAGAAGATCGCGAGTTCGAACCTC
>HF993333.1:889-35999 GCA_000433875.1 Firmicutes bacterium CAG:884 | reverse complement strand
TTGACAAAGTTAATGAAAAAACATAAATTTTCATTAGATTAGTTAAAAAATATTAACTTGTTTTAAATTTGTGTACCTAAAAGTGTACATAAAATTATTAAACATATCTAAAACCCTTTAATACAAACAAAAATGAGAGCTTTCGCTCTCATCAGGGGGGCGAACAACAATGGGTAGATTACACCTATAAAGTCCCTTTAAAATCAACGCTTTTAATACATACAGTTTAAAAAAATACTATCTTGCACAGCAAAATTTAACCAAATTGTTGTGCAGAAACTGTGTAGACAATATAAAAAGCATATATAGGATACGTAGCTATATATGCTTATTTTCTGTACATTATTAAATCAGGTCTTTTCAAGTTGTCAACAAATTCTGATTCTATTCCCTTTTTTGCTTCACCTTTTGAATTGTGCCTTATACTATTAACTGCCATTATTACTGCTTTTCTTGCTCTTGTTAATGAAACATAATGAACACATTTATCTTCATTTATATCTATATAGCCACCATTTTTAAAGTCAATTTTGGGTAAGATATATTCATGTAAATCTAGTATAAAAACAGCATCAAATTCTAAACCTTTTGATTTATGTATTGTCATAATATGGACTTTTTCAAGATCCATAGGCTTATATGTAACTAAATAATTATCATTATTTAAAGTATCGATTATATTTGATAAATCAATATCTCCACCAAAAATATTTTTTGTTAAATTTAACATTTCATCAATTGGCAATACTTCTGTATTAAAAAAATCAATTTTGAAATTAATAATTGTATTAACATAATTTTGATATTTCCTTTTATTAATAACAATTGCTTGATTATCCAAAATGTTTTCGGGATATAATTTTTGGGAGCCAGAAATATAAATTAATAGGTCTCTAAAAAATATTTCGTAAGATTTACTACTTTTATCTATAGGAGTTTCGCAAAAATAAATTGTTGGAGTTTTCATATAGTTAAATAACAAGTTAGCCGTACTATTATTACGACATAAAATGGCTATTTCATTTTTATTATTAATATTAAATTTTGATAATAGTCTAGGAATTAGATTATCAATCCTATTAGCTAATATTTTTTCGTCGCCAGTTATATTCCATTTATAAACTCTTTTATCATCACATATTTCATATTTTTTTTGAGGAAATAAAAATTGATATGCATAATTAATTATTGAAGGATGAGATCTATGGTTAATAGTCAACCCAAATGAGTTAAAATCTGATAATTCTGATAATTCAAGCAAAAATTTCGGACTACTACCACTATAGTTAAATATTGATTGATCAGGATCTCCAACGGCTACTCCTATTATCCCTAATCCTACAATTTTTTTGAAAATTGTATGTTGCAAACACTCACAATCTTGATATTCATCTACAAAAATGTATGCGTATTTTGCCTTTATATATTTTCTACAAGAAATTGAATTGTCAAATACATAATTTGCCAAAAAAGGAATCTCTTCTAAAATAATTAAACCATCCTTAAAATATTTAGCCAAATATTCAATTTTTTCTTCTTCTTTCAATTTTTCAAATTCAATGCAATCAAAATCATTACGAGAAACAACTTCAACTTCCTTATAATAATTATATAAATATTTTGCAAATGGAATAATTATTTCTGATAAATAAAAACTATAAATAGTCCCAAAAAAAGAATTATGTAAATCAGCTGATATATTCATGACTCTACCCTTTAATTCATTACTTGCTTTGTTTGTATAGGATATTGCTATCACTCCTTGATATTCATCTAATTCAGAGAGAATTTTTTTTATTTTATATGTAATTGTAGTTGTTTTTCCACTTCCAGGTACTGCAATAACAACAATATTTCCTTCAGCATTAATTATATCAAGCTGTTCCTTAGTCAAAGTAAAATTATTCATTAACTTTCCCAATCAACCAATCTATTGGTTTATAAAAATCGCCAATATTATCTCGTGTGATATTTATATTCTTAATTTCATCAATAAAATCATACATGTTTTTTGCTTTGCTGTTTTGTAGATATTTAACAAACTCATCTTTGCCATTATAATTTTGCTTAATATAATCTGATAAAAAGTCAATGTTAGACAGATCATTTTCCAAATCTTTTTCAGAAATAAATAATCCCTCATCCATAAAATCTTTTTTATATTTTTGATACAATTTTAAAGATTCGCTACTTAATTTTTCAGTATTTAAATTAGAGAATTCTTCTTTAGAAATCCAATCATTCTTCATTATTTTTTCATTATGCAAATCAATTAATCTGTTAATCCCTGAATAATAAATTTTTTTGTTTTTTGAATTAATTACAATATCATTATCAGTTCTTACTGCATAAGGGATTGATAATCTATCTAATAATTTTGCATAAGGCTTAAATCCTATTCCATCTACTGGAACTATCATTATATTATATTTTTCTAAATTAATATCAAGTTTGCTAGAAATATATTTATATATCAAAAGTTCAGAAACACCTTCTACTAAAAAAACTCCTGATGAAAAGAACATAGAGCCAGTGATTAAATTGTATCTATATCCAAATTTAATTACATCATCTTCTAACTCTTTAGAACAGCCATTGTTGGATACTATAGTTTTTTTATCCTTAGTATATGAAAGTTTAACTATAGAAAATGGATTAAATTCTAAAACAACTTGAGGTGAGTGACTGGTAACAATTAATTGACTATTTATTTTTTTTAAAAGTTGTCTAATCGTCATTGACTGAAGTGGAAAATGTAAATGTGATTCAGGCTCTTCTAAAATAAAAATAACAAATTGTTTTGAATCATCATATTTTTCATTTTTTTCTTTTATCCACATTGACATATATATCTGATTACTTCTTCCATCACCACCAATATTAACATTTTTACCATCAACCTGTGTTATTAATTCAACATTATCCATTATTTCATTTGTATCATTGTAAGAAGAAAATTTAATATCAAGATTATCATTATGAGAAGACATTTCACTTAATTCTGATTTTATAAATTCTGTAGATTTACTAATATAACTTACATTTTCCACTTTTTGATTTAAATAATTAACTTGTTTGCCAATTTCTAATATCAAATTGTTGTCATCGTCAATTTCTTTTGAATTTCTTTTTTGCTTATACGAATTAATAATGTTAGCTTTTGATTTTTTTAAAAAACTTTTTAATTGTCTAGTACTATCAAGATATACACAGTTTATTAAATTAATATATTTATTTCTTCCAGGAATTTCATGAAAACTTTCTTTATCTTCCTTTGCACTCATAAAGAATTTAAATTTTTCTTCTGAATTCTTATATCCTTTATACATTAAATACATTTTACTATCTTCAATATCTTGACCTAGACTAGCATAAATAAAACTTTCAGAGTTTTCACTAATTTCTGAAAATTCTAAAATAATTGTAATTTCCTCTTCATCTGAAAAAATATTAAAATCTCTTTCTTCTGGCTCTAAATCTAAATATGATAAACTCTTATCTAGCAAAATTCTTATCGCCATCAATAGATTAGTCTTTCCAACATCATTTGGGCCAATAATAATTGTTTCATTATTTAAAGAAATATCTTCATCAAAAAAATTCCTATAATTTTTAATTTTTACTCGGGATAATTTCATAATAAAGTCCTCCTACAACAATTCTAAATATTTATTTAACATTTCAATTTCTAATTCATTAACTAATTTAACAAAATCTGTATAATCTCCAGTAGTATGTGCTTTATCCAAAGCATTATAATATTCTAATCTTTTTTCTTTTTTTACAATTACTGGAAGATATCCACTATTCATTAAAGATAAGTTCATAACCAATCTTGAAGTTCTACCATTACCATCAACAAATGGGTGTATCTTAACTAATTCTCCATGCAATAATGCTGCTCTTATAATTGGATGATATTTTTTCCAATCTTCATAGTTAATAATTAATTTTTCCATTAATTCAGGAACAATTAAATAATCTGGTGGAATATGTGTAGCACCTTTTATTTTTACATTTTCATCTCTATATTTACCAACGTTATCATCATCTATTTCTTTTAATACTAATTGATGAATATTTTTAATATTCCATTCTGTGATTGGTTCTTTATCTTTAATAAGATCATCTAAAAATAATATTGCTTGTTCATGATTAATAGCTTCTAAATGTTCTTTTAAAGATTTACCCCCAACTGTAATACCTTCTAAAACAACTTGTGTTTCTCTTAAAGTTAAAGTATTTCCTTCTATACCATTACTATTATAAGTCCACTCTAAATTTATAGACTCTTTTAAAGATTTTAAAGTTTCTTTTGATATAGGTCTTTTAGAATTTAATTCTTTATTTAATTTATCAACTTTATCAAAATAATTATCAGGTAAATCAAATTTAAATTCAGTATTATCTAATTTAACACTTCTTTTATCAGCTGGTTTATTAGCATTAATAGGAATATTCCAATTGTTACCTACTTTAACAGCACCTTCAATTCTTCCATCTTGTAATAATCTTCTAATTCTTCTTTCACTAATATTCCATTTTTGTACAGCTTCTTTTGTAGTCATAAATTCCATAAATTTCACCTCTAAATACATTATACCGTTATCGGTACAATTTGTCAATATATTTATACCGTTATCGGTATATTATTATAATATTCAATAAATATATTTTAATACAAAAAAGCATATACATATGTATATACTTATTAATTTTTCATTTTATTTTTTATAATAATTACATCATCTTTTAAAGTATAATCCTTCATGTTCTTTATTACTTTATTTTGACATTCTGGACTCCAATATATTTTAAGATGATTTTTAGACCTAGTTATTGCAGTGTAAAATATATTTTTAGTAATTAATTCTTCGGACTCATCAGAAATAATAATTTTAACGGAATCAAATTCTAAACCTTGTGATTTATGTATAGATGTAGCATAAGAAACCATGAAAGGAACAACATAACTTACTTCATCATCTTTATCATCATCATCTTTTCGTAATACCTTAATTTCTATAACCGATCCATCATCTTTCCTAGAAATAACTTTAATGTTATTAGCAAAGGCATCAAAATCAGAAATTCTTCTTTCTACAAACAATTCAAAAGTTATGTTACCTTCATTCTTTTCAATTTTTAGAATTTTTCCTTTAAGATTGTTATATAAAACATTAGAAAATCTCCTTACATCACTAAATATAATCGGATCTCCAACCTTATATGTATTTATTCCCCATTCTATTGGTTCATTTTTATTTGTCATCTGCAAATATCTATTTATATTATTAATCCCATATGGGCCATCATAATTCAAACATAGAACAATTTCTTCATCTTCTCTATTTTCAAATATTGATTCGCTTAATATTTCTGAATAAGCTTCATCAATTGTTTTCTCGGTAATGCCATCATCTAAATTTCTTACTTTAGACCATAAATTCTTTAATCCATGATTCGTAGTTCGAAAATTTTCAGTTAGTTCATATGAATTTTCAGGAATCAATTCCTTTGCAAATCTAAACCAGTTACCAAACTCAATTGCTTCAATTTGATATATATCACCAACTAATAGTAAGCAATCATAATTGTTTTTCTTTAACATTTGAAGCATTATATCATTCTCTACCATACTACACTCATCTACAACAACTAAATCATAACTATCTCTTATAGAATCATCAATAAATTTATCAACAGTATAAAATTCATAGTTATCCTTTGCTTCTTTACCAACTCGAATTTTAATATTGTTTAAAGCAGCATTAGTTTTGGCTAAAAAAGCAATTCTTTTACCATCAAATATTTTAGACATTATTTTAATCATTTCAGTTTTACCTGTTCCTGCAGAGCCATATATTAAACCAACTTTTGAATTAATATATATTTTTTCAGAAATATTTTTCTTAATACTATCAGTAAATTCATAATCGCCAAAAACCTCAAACATATCATACATATTTTTATAATTAGAATATTTTTCATTAGTTTTACTTTTTAAAACATCTATAATTTTTATCGTACTTTCTTCAAATCCTCTTATATAGACTTTATTTCCAATTGTTTCTAAATATCTATCTGTATGTTTATAATAAACGCGCTTATTAAATTCTTTTATAAGTTTTTTACCATCTTCTTCATCATAACCTAATTCCTTAAAAGAAAAATAAATTCTATTTGTTGAATTGCATAAATCATTTATCTTTCTTCCAAAGAACTCATGTTCTCTATTTACTGGATCAATTATTTCAAATAAATCTGATATAGATATTTTATGACCATTTAATGAAGAGGCATATGGCATAGTTTCAAAAACATTACACCCATACTCTAAATATAAATCTGATAGTATTTTACATTGCCCATCACATATTTGATCAATAACTACAGAATTTCTCAATAAGTGTATTAAGTACTTTAAAACATTATGACCCGGTTTATTGTTAACAACAATATTTCTTATCATTTCAAACAATTCAAACAAATGATGAGTTTTACAAACTGATGACTCTTGTTTAATTCTTTCAAATTCTTCATCGCTTAAATCCATAATATGGTTTAATGTCCAGCGATTATTTTTTAATAACTGCATAAAATACTCATATTCATTTGCTCGATACGATACTCTTTTATTTATACCAAATATTTTATATAAACTATTTATTTCTGCAGGTTTAATAAATATCTCATAATTATTAATTATCTTGATTTCCACTTCTGATTTAAATGATTTTATATTTTTCTTTACATAGCTTATTTTAATAGCATAATTATCTGGAATTCTTACTGGAGAATAGAAAATAATTCTATTAAATTTATTAACATAGTCGGTAGCTGGTGTTAATGTTAATTCATAGAAAACTCTATCTTCTATTGCGACAGGTTTTGTTTTTTTAATATAATATGCGTTACCTAAAACTCGTTCACTATTATCAAATTTTACTTGAATTAACTTATTATATATTTCTTTATAGTAATCATATAAAGATGGGTCTATTTTAAACATAGGAAATTTATATAAATTTGTTAATATTTTTTCTTTAAACAAATCAAAATAATATATTTTTAGACCAACAAGATACTCCTTATATTTAACCATTAATCTAATTGAGCCATCCTCACTATAACTATTATGTGAAGGTCCAATTTCTAATAAGGCGTGAAAGTTCTTTAATATTTCATGCTTATATAAAGATTTAATATACTTAATAGCAAGTCCGTTATTCACATGATTATATTCTACATAATCCTTCTTGTATTCAACAACATATACTTTAAATGCTATATATTCTACCAAATCTCTTAAACTCTTTATAATATTTTGAGACATATAACCTCTATTATCAACGGAATCATCTATATTTTTTTCTATCTTAATATTCAAATCATTAATTTTTCGATTAATAAAGTCAATACTTTCATCCATATAAATCCTCCTAAGAATAAATAATCATATATATTATAGCATAAAAAAACATATATAATTGATTTTATATATGTTTTTTAACGTATTTAATAAATATGTTAAAATTTTACTATTTTTTTAACATATCATGACACTTACGACACTTGTTTCTAGGGGGTACCCTCATACATTTAAGTGACGCAAGTGACACAAAAAATCATTTATTAAGCCCATCAATAATGGAATCTACTAATTTATCAGTATTAGCTTTATCTTTGTGTAGATAACAATCTATCAAGAATTTAGTATCCATTAATAATAATGCTATTTTTTTATGTGAAGATTCACTAGATTCATTATTTCTGGCTTTACTTTCAGCATATCCTATATAAACAAAATTTTCATTCAAACCAAATCTATTATCTATTTTATTATACGGAACAATAAATGCATTATATATTTTATCTGTATCATACTCTAATGGTTTATCAAAATTATGTGGATTACTACAATAATCACCATACGTAATTTGCTTGTCTATATCTTCAGCTCCAGGTAATTTTCCATTATCAATTACAGCGTATTTATAGTACTTAGAATCAATTATAAATAATTCTCTCTTATTTTTTCTTTTTATTATTGTATCAGGTCTCATATAAGGATCAGACACTTTTTCTGGCAAATTTACCCATTTTAGTTCTGGTCTATAATTATTTATTAAATCATTACCAAATACCGAATCAGCCATTTTCTCCCAAGCATGATTATAATTAGTAGTTAATATATCATTAACACTCTCCGCAGAATCATTTTCAAACTCACTTTTTATAATTTGTATCATATTATTAAGCAGTGTCTTTTTTCTATCATTAAAGGATTTTCTTAATTCGTCATTCAATATTTGAATATAATAATTTTTATTTTTATTATCATAGTTATAATCTATTTTTTCTATATCACCGAATAGCCATCCAATTTGTTCAATACTATGATTAATGCATAATGCATGTATTTCAGTGATTATATTATCAATAGTTCTCTTTTTATCCACATAAGGATTTAAATATATAGCGCCTTGATTCGAAAATAATGGGGTTGTAGAAAAAGTTCTTTTCCAATTCGTTTTTCCGCGTTGAGACTGTATATATACCTTTTCTTTCTCATTATATAAACCATTACTTATATAATCATTTAAAATCCACAAATATGCATGAATTGGAAAACCTGTAATATTACCAACTTGATTTTTATAATCATCATCAAAATCTTTAATTTTCGTTAAAGACATAGTTGATAAAATATCAATTACGGATTTCCTTTGAAGATTTGGAAAGTCATCTGATGGAATATTATAGCCAAGAGGGAAAAATATAGATATTTTATCTTTATCAAATTTTATACCGACTCGTCCAAATTCATCATCTATGCAGCTTTTACAAATCCATATTTTCTTATTATTCATTGTTATCTGTGTCTTCCTCAAAAATTATAAACAAATCATTGAATACCTTTAAGTTTTCGTTTTCAAATCCAACAAGTAAATCATCTAATGTTTTATATTTAGGATTAAACCAAGCTTCTCGATTAAGCTTAGCTACATCATCCCATAAATACATTAAAACCTTTTCAGCAAAAGCTTTTTTGACATCATCAATATTATCATATGCTTCTGTAGTGCCATCACTCTTGATTAAATCATCAGGCCCTACAAAATACTTACCAATTTGTTTATCTTCAGCATTTACTCCGTAAGCATTTTTTTCAAATATTTCTTCATTTATTGTTTCAATAAATTTTTTCCAAGTAATATCATCTGATCCAGGTATTAACATAGCTTCTAATTTTTTATCATATTCATCATTTTCATCAAATCTATTGGAAATTTTTTCAAGTTTCCATCTTCGTTTAAACGCTGTATCAAGTGTATATACATTTTGATCACTTGTATTCATTGTTGCCATTAACCATAAGTTAGATGGTATACTAATTTTATTATCTTTTAGTTTATATCCATTATTATTAAAATATTGGATTATAAGATCATTACTAATCTCAAATTCGCTAGAACCATCTTTTTTACGGTCTAATAATTGAAATACATCACCAAATATTGCAGAGGCATTACCTCTATTAATTTCTTCTATAATTAAACAATATTTTCTTGTGGGATTTATCATAGCATCAAATAATATTTTAGTAAAATATCCTGGTTCAATTTCATAACTGATTTTACCATTTTTATCTACTTTAGGTACAACTAATCCAATAAATTCACCATTTGTATAATCAGGATAGAATGTAGTTCTTACAAAGTCAAATCCTTCATTTTTACAAATATTTTTAACTTTATAACTTTTACCACAACCTGGAGCACCATAATATATAACATTAATTCCTCCAGTTACTCTATTTGTATCATCTATTTCTTTTAAATCTTCATTAGCTATATTAGTTTCTTCAATAATTTTAGGCATTTCATTAACTGTAACATACTTACTAATTCTCATAGCATTACTTAGTTCTACTTCTAATGACGCCGGAATGTTTGCATACTCTATAATACTTTTATAATTATAGTTATTCTTCTTAATTAAACCAGCATATTTAATCCCAAACAAATATAAAGATGAAATTTTTGTTTTTTCTTCGGCATTATTATATATTTTTCCTAATAAAGCACCTAGTTCTTGCTCAGAATAATGTTGCACAAACTCAACTTTTGCTAAAGCTGCTGCAATCTTCTTATATTTTCCCTCTTGTTGATTAAGGAAAGTTATAATAGTTTCTAAGGGTGTTCCATTATAAATTCCTTTATTATCAAAAGTATTAGTACTAGATACTAATCCAAACGAATTAAGTACAGTTGAAGCTAAGATTCCTGTATTATTATATCCATTTGGAAAATACTCTTGATCAATATTTACTGCTGCCTTACCACCAATTAAATACTCTCTTAAAACATAAGATATATATTCTTTATCAAATGGTAAAGCATTAATATTATCAATTCGATTCTCTAACATTGGCAAATTTAAATTCATATTATTCAACTCCTTTTCCTATAATATAACCATTTAAATTATTGATAACATAATCAAAATCAAATTCTTTTAAATAATCATTCTTTTTTTCATACTTAGTTTTAGCTCCGCGCACATTAACAGATATCATACTTGGATTATACAATCTCTTATAATTAAATGTAAATTCACGAGATACCCAAGGTTGTTTGTTAATAAAATTCATGACATTCATTATATATTGTGTATTTTGTTTAGCCCATTGATCATGCGTGTCTGGATTTCTAACACTGCCGTTTAATCCACACAAACATCTGTATATTTCATCAATATATTGTTTTTTTTCAGCATCTGTATCAACCTCACAAAACTTTTTATATGATTCCAAGCATCCAGAATTTTTAATTGTAAAATAACATAGTAAGTATGTATAAATATATGCGTTTTCCATCTTATCATCTTTAGTAATAAAATTAATAATGTTTGGATCAATAATCTTTATTGTTCTTCCATCTTTTTCTACTACATGTGAATATTCTAATAAACTAATGGTTTCGTGATAATAATTTAATATTCCATCGTTCTTATCAAGCAATTGCCATTTTTCAGCAATATAATCTTCTAAAGTAGATTTCCAATTTGAATAATCAAATATATTATCAATAGAATACTCTTTAATAAATTTTGATATGAAATACACTGTGTCATATGCGTATGATTTATCTGATAGAAATTTACCATCAGAATAATTTGAATCTTTTAATCTATCATATATATTAAAATTCATAATTCACCACTCCTATATAATATAAAGAATTTTTATCTATATTAATTGTAAATTTTGATTTGCTTTTAACAATTGAATAGTATTCTCTGAATTCATCAGTTGCATAAATTGATAAATCAATTTTGTTTATATCTATATTGTCAATTTTAGGATATAAAACAGCGATAGAACCATTTACAATTACATTCTTTGGCATCAAAGCTGCTCTTAAGTTATAAGTAAAATTAGGCATTATAATTGTATTTGAATTACAATATTTATTACAAATAAACGATGAAGGATCATCAATATATTTATCATATCCATCAATGTGAACAACTGAACCATCATCAAGTATATTTTTAGATTTTACTACCCAATATTTACCATTTGTTTTTAAGTACTTATTTGTAATTTGTCTATCTCTGAAAAAATCAAATACATCCAGTTTTAGTTTTTTTATATATTCATCAAAAAATGAGTTTCTATATATCAACCATAATCTATCATGATAAATATACTTTTGTGGAACAATTCTTAGTTCATTATTTCTTTTATTAAAAATATTTGTATTATCACATTTGTCTTTTGTAAAATGTATAACTAGTATTTCAATAAAAACTTTTTTAAATGCATTCACTCCATAATCTGTGATAGAAACAATATTATAACTTTCATATTTTTTTCTTAACGAATCAAATTCTGGAGTCATGATAAATGTTTTTGGCAAAACCATAATTATATTTGTACTTTTGTTATATATTTTTTCAAGGAAAACTCCATAAATATTTTCACAATCAAATTCTATTTTTTTCTTATAATTTTTTTTAGCTTTTGAGTCTAGTTTAAAAAATGGGGGATTCCCAATAATGTAATCGTAATCATATTTGAAATTATAATCAATAAAATCAATGTTAATTGGATTAATAATTACTCGATTAGGATCTAAATTATATTTTTTTAATTCACTAACTGTATCATTTAAAACATCTTTATTAATATCAACAATATCCAAATATATTTTTTCAGTATTATAGAATTTTGATATTATAGGAATTAAGAAATTTCCTCCTCCTACTGATGGTTCTAGTATTCTTACCGATTTTTTATCATATTCACTAATACTCTTTAGGCAATCGTAAATAACAGATTGAGGTGTATAAAATGAACCATTTTCTTTAGCTTCCTTAGTACTATTCTTTTCTTCGTTTATATACGATCTAATATAAAGATTATCTTTTATATTATCTTTGCTCTTTGTTGTGATATATTCATTGAAATCAAACATATCATTTATATTTTTAGCTATCTTAGTCATTATTTGAGTTGGAACAGCTTCTCCAATACATCTTCTTATGTTTAATTCATTTTTTTTCATAAATTCAATTCGATTTTTTATGATTTCACTATCATTAATATCTTCAGCAACCCATCTAAACGAATCAGGTATACTCATTACTTTCATTAATTCTCTAATTGATAAAACTCTATCATCTCTTGGATGTATAGTATCCATTGCTGCTAATTGATCATTTCTAGTTGCTACACAAGCACATGGCTTGTCCCAAAATAAACGTCTATACTTATTTCCAAGATGTCCAGATTTTAACAGTTCTTTTTTACCATCAACTATCTTATATGGCTTTTTGTTATCTGGATTATTAAATGCAGATTCTCCCTCTTTCAAATCATGAATCCATTCTCTCATATAAGAATCATATGGTCTAAAGAAATGCAAAATATCTTTTTCATCATAATCATTTTGATTATCTAGTTTTTTTAATTTACCTATTGCTTCTTTTAATGATATTTGTTTTTCTGGAAGTGGAAATAGATTCAAAGGAGACATAAAATCTTGATCTTTTCTTGTTCCAATAACTAATGTTCTTGGCCTACTAGATGGAACCCCATAATCCTTAAAATTGATAACTCTATATTCTATATTATAATTATCTCCTAAATTTGAAATGATAGTATCACCTATTTTTTTATCAGTACCATCAACGTCTGTACAGATAGTATTAATAAAAGCTCTAACATTTTCGAAAACAAATACTTTTGGTTTGATTTTTTTTACAATTTTAACTGCTTCTACAACTAAACTATTTCTCTTTTGCTCATTACTCTTTTTATAATTAGCTGTAGACATACCTTGGCATGGCGGAGTTGCAACTACAACATCAACATCAATTAAATTTTCATTATTTTTCCAATAGTCTATTTCATTATATATTTTATCTTGAATATTATTATCAGTTATATCGCCACATATATAACCGGTTTGATATTTACACTTATTATTATATTTTTGTATATCTATTCTACTTTTTATTAATTCACTAGTTGCTATGCATTCAAAGCCATTTTCTTTAAATCCATAACATCCAACACCAGCGCTGCTAAAAAGACTTATGTATGTTCTCATAATTTACCTCCCCAAATTATATACCCTTAGATAGTTCATTATGATCATATTTATGCTCTACCATTTCTAATTGATCAAATGCAGATTGAACATCATCAATTGCTTTATCAATTGTATATAAACTATCTTTATTATCTTTCATTATTTTCATATGTTCAATTGTAGTGAACATTTTTTGTCTTGCTTTCCTAGTAACATCTCTTTTATGTTTATCAAATTCTAATAATTTAAGTTCTGACTTCTTATATTCATCAATTAATTTTTTTAAATCCTTCGTGGATTTATTTTTATATTTATCTAAAGACAAATAATCTAAAAATTCATCATAACCAGCAACTTTTAAAAGATTAGTTAAAGATAAATCTAAAGTTTCAGCTATCTTCTTTAAAGAATCAACATCTACCTTTTTTATTTTTCCATTAATAATATCATTCAAAGTGCTTCTACCTATTCCAGATAGTTTAGCAAGTTCTCTTTGAGAAATTCGCTTTGCAATTCTAGCATTTTCAACAATATTTTTTAGTTCATTTGAATTCATATTTTCACTTCTTTTTTAATTATTTCTTCTATAAATAATTTTACTCTTTTTTTTAAAACTTGTCTACATTTTCGGACAAAATATACTTAAAATTTTTAGAAATTTAAAATATACTAATATTTAATTATATTTTCACTATAATACACTACAATTACATCTATATTAAACAAAAAAGACTGCAATGAAATAAAAATTTCATTACAGTCCATTCAGGGGGTTTTTCAGGAGTATCTCACCATGATATAATACCAACAAAAATCGTAAGATACCCAGCACACTTCCGTATGCTATATTAATTATAAAATATATCTTTTTTATAGTCAATATTTTTAAAAAAATTATTTTCTTACTTTACACATTTTTTATAAATCATTATAATATATACTCTAATCAAGGTCTGTCAAAGTTTTATTAATCTCATCAATCAACATTCTATTTACATCTTCATTACACTTTACAAACTCTTCAACATCACTTTTAGCCTGTAACAAAAGATTATAATCCTTCCTAACATCACTCAAATCAAATGCCATATCGCCACTTTGCTTATAACCAAACAAATCACCACTACCCCTTAAACGAAAATCTTGTTCAGCTATCTCAAACCCATCACTAACCTCAGTCATTATCTTTAACCTTTCCTTCTCATAATTAGAAATAAGTACACAATATGACTGCAATTCATTTCTACCAACTCTCCCCCTAAGCTGATGAAGAGCCGATAAACCAAACCTAAACGCATCAAAAATAACCATCATTGTAGCATTCTTAACATCAATCCCAACCTCTATTACGGTAGTTGAAACAAGAATCTGCACATCATTATTTTTAAATGAATTCATTACATCTTCTTTTTCCTCATTAGTCATCTTACCATGCAATAAACCAATCTTATATAATTTACCAAATGCAGCATTCATCTTCTCATATAAAGCATTCACATTCTCTAAATCCATCTTTTCACTATCATCAATCAAAGGCGCGACAACATATATTTGATGCCCCTTCTTAAGCTCATCAAGCATCATATATAAAACATCTTTTATCTCAGTTTCTTTCTTTAATAAAGTAATTATCTTTTTTCGACCACTCGGCATTGTCCTAATACTAGATATATCCATATCACCATATAAAACAAGAGCATAAGTTCTAGGTATTGGCGTTGCACTCATATATAAAGTATCCGGTGTAATACCTTTATTTTTTAATTCGGCCCTTTGATTAACCCCAAATCTATGCTGTTCATCAGTTATAACCAAACCCAAATTATTATATTTTACCTTTTCACTTATTAAAGCATGTGTACCAATTGCAATATTTATACTTCCATTCTCTAACCCCTTATATATTTCTTTCCTTTCTTTTGCCTTTATCTTACTCGTTATCAAACAAACATTAACACCATAAGGATCTAGCATATTCTTTATATTTTCATAATGCTGCCTAGCAAGTATCTCTGTCGGAACCATTAAAGCACCTTGATAATTACTCAAATAATTTATATATAAAGCTATAATTGCAACTAAAGTCTTACCAGAACCAACATCACCCTGTAATAACCTATTCATTCTCCTTGAAGAATTTAAATCATCATATATCTCATCAACCGATTTACTCTGATCATCCGTTAATTTAAAAGGTAATTTATCTATAAAATCTGAAACCCTATTTTTTTCAATATTTCTTTTCAAACCAACCTTAAATGTCTTATTATTTTTCAAATAATTCATCTTTAACATAAAAACAAACAATTCCTCATACTTTAAACACTCTAAAGCCTCTTTTAATTCATCAACATCACCCGGATTATGAAGAATATATATAGCTCTTTTTTTATCCATAAAGTGATATTTTTCTTTCAAATATTCAGGAACATACTCCTTAACATCATAATCACTCAAAGCAACATCAATATACTTTTTCAAAACCTTTTTACTAAGTCCATAAGTTAAATGATAAACCGGCTCAATTATTATCTTATTACCAATCAAACCAAGTCTTATATCCGTTCCAACTATAGAATTATGAAGTTTATCATACTTTCCAGTAATAGTAACAGTAGCAGTTTCCTTTAACATTAACCTCATAAATCCCCTATTAAATAAAGTAACATTTACTAAAAAAGACCCCGTATTTAATTTAAAACTCAATTTATCCAAATTTTTCTTAATCCTATAAAATGAAGGCTTTGTTTCAATTCTTCCATCAACAACTACATAACTATTATTATCTGCCATCTTTAAATCCGTTCTCTTTATGACATTGTAGCGAAACGGATAATAATAAATCAAATCATCTGTATCTTTTATTTTAATCTTATTAAATAAACTTAACGTTTTAGGCCCAATTCTTTTTATCTCTTCTAACTTCATACATTCCTCCCCTCATGTTTAGCATTAAATCCTTTGTTTAGTATAACACACCAATTACATTTTTCATAGTGTTTTTTGACAATTACCAAGATAAAATTACATCTCAACTAAACCTCCACAAAAAAAACCAAAAAAAACAAAAAAAGGGTTGACAAACCAACCATTTTATAATAGTATATAAATTGCCAATTCGATTAGGCGAATTGGAAGCTAGTATTACACTAGCCAACCCCTTTTTATTCTTTTATCGGGCCTGCGCAAGCAGGTTCCTTTTTTTTACTTTTTAGCTAGATTCTCATAATAGTAGAATCTTTTTTTAGCTTCTAATATATTATATTCCAATAATTTATCCGCTTCACTAGGATTTACTTTCTTTAAAGCATTAAACCTTGTTTGTCTTTCTATAAATACCGGATAATCATCAAAATTAACATTCTTGCTATCTAAAACAAAATCCTCTCCAGGCTTATAATGGAATAAAGGATAATATCCACAAGCAACAGCTTCTTTTTCAATATCAATACTATTTTCCATTCCACCTTTTATACCATGAGATATACAAGGAGCATATGCAATAACAATTGAAGGTCCCTCATATTCATTAGCCTCTTTCAAGACCTTTACTAATTGATTAGGATTAGCACCCAAACAAACAGTAGCAACATAAACATGCGGATAAGCTAAAGCCATACGCGCTAAATCTTTTTTATAATTTTTCTTTCCAAATCCAGCAAACTGTGCAAGCGCACCAATTGGTGTTGCTTTACTTGCTTGACCACCAGTATTAGAATAAACCTGTGTATCTAATACTAAAATATTAATATTTTCATTTGTTGATAAAACGTGATCAATTCCACCATAACCAATATCATAAGCCCAGCCATCACCACCAACAGCCCAAATACTTCTTTTTTTAATATATTCTTTGACTTTCCTTAGTTCTGGAATTGCACTATAATCTATATTTTCATATACTTCTTCTGTAACTTTATAATCATTTTCATTTTCCAAATATTTTTTACATAATGGATTATTTTTATTCTCCTCCATTATTTTTCTTATTCTTGCCTTCATTTGTTTATTAGCAATCACCATTCCAAGCGCAAATTCCGCATTATCTTCAAATAATGAATTAGCCCACGGAACTTCATATGGTGTACAAGGACTTGATGCTCCATATATTGAAGAGCAACCCGTTGCATTCGCAATTATTAGTTCCTTACCAAATAATTGTGTTAAAATTCTTATATAGGCAGGTTCCCCACATCCAGCACAAGCTCCCTCAAAAGCAAGACGAGGTCTTTCGAATTGACTACCTTTTACAGAGTATATATCAAATAATGATTTGTTTTTAATTTTCTTATCTAAATAATTAAAGATTTCAGCCTCTTTATTTTTTCTTGCATCATCAATCTTCCAAGCAGTTAAAGCTTTTCCTCTATTTGGACAAGTTTTCATACACAAAGTACATCCTGTACAATTATCAATTGCAATACCTATTACAAAATAATAATCTTGAAGTGACTTTAATAAAGGTTTTTTGCATCTTTCTTTTATATAATTAGGTGCTGCCTCATATTCTTCCTCACTCAATAAATAAGGTCTTATTACTCCGTGTGGACATACAAATGAACACTGATTACATTCCAAGCAAGCTTCCTTATTCCATTTAGAAACAACAGCACTTATCGCATTTTTATCTGTAAAACCAGCCTTTGCTATTCCATCTTTATAATCCATAAAACTAGATACAGGAAGCATTTCACCTTTACGATCTAATATTGCTTCTTCAATACATTTAAAATTATCTGCTTGCTCTAAAAGTAAATCCTCATCATTTAATTCTACCTTTTGAAGTATTTTTAATGATTCATCAATAGCTTTCTTATTAGCAGTTATTACTTCTTCACCCTTCTTAGAAAATTTCTTTTCAATTTCCTTCTTCATATATATAATAGCTTTTTCATAATCCATTACATTAGATAATTTCAAAATAACACTTTCCATAATTGTACTTATTTTACCCTTAATTCCAACTTTACTTGCTAAACTATAAGCATTAATAATATAAAAATTAAGGTGTTTTTTCTTTATTATATATTTAATATTATCATTTAATTTTTGTTTTATTTCTTCTTCATTCTTTTCAGTATTTAAGATAAATGTTCCATTTTCTTTTATTTTATCTAATATATCAAATCTATCTAAATATGATTCTTTTGTACATACTACTAAATTAGGATTTTCAACATAATAAGTTGATCTTATCTTATTTTCATCAAACCTTAAATGTGATATTGTAACACCACCAGATTTTTTAGAATCATATTCAAAATATCCTTGAACATAATTATTAGTATTTTCACCAACTGTTTTAATAATTGATTTTGAAGCTGATACCATTCCATCAGATCCATAACCATATATTAACATTTCATTAGCTGAACTTATTTTAAAGTTTTCATCAATTTTTAAACTTCTATTTGTCACATCATCATTTATTCCAACAGTAAAATTATTAAATGGTTTATCTAAAAAATCATAAACAGCCTTTATACAAGCAGGATTTGTATTTTTACTTGACAAGCCATATCTTCCACCATATATAGAAATATTTTTACCATTTAAAGCTGCAACAATATCTAAATATAAAGGTTCTCCAATACTTCCCGGTTCTTTTGTTCTATCTAAAACCGCAATTTTCTTAACTTCTTTAGGAAGTACATTTAACAAATGCTTAACACTAAAAGGTCTATAAAGATGAACTTCAATTAAACCAACATTATAATTCTTATCATTTAAATAATCAATTGTTTCTTTAATAGTTTCATTTACAGAACCCATTGCAACAATAACTTTTTCAGCCTTTTTATTTCCATAATAATTAAAAGGTTTATAATTTGTACCTGCTAAATCATTGATTTTATTCATGTATTCTTCAACTATATCAGCAACCTTTTCATAAGCAAGATTTCTCGCTTCAGTAACTTGAAAATATATATCATCATTTTGTGCAGTTCCCTTTGTTACAGGTTTATTAGGATTAAGGCCTCTATTTCTAAAATCCTTTAATGCATTTTTATTTATTAGTTTCGCATAATCTTTACTTTCCAAAATATCAATCTTGTCTATTTCATGACTCGTTCTAAATCCATCAAAGAAATGTAAAAACGGGATACTTGTCTCAATTGCGCTCAAATGCGCGACTGCTGATAAAAGCGCAGCATCTTGTACACTTGATGAAGCCAAAATTGCAAAACCCGTTTGTCTTGTTGCATATACATCTTGATGGTCTCCCATAATACTTAAAGCATGTGTAGCAAGACTTCTAGCAGCAACATGAAACACAGCTGGTAACATTTCTCCTGCTATTTTATACATATTTGGTATCATCAATAATAATCCTTGACTAGATGTATAAGTTGATGTTAGCAATCCAGAAGTTAATGAACCATGAACAAATCCCGCAGCTCCAGCTTCTGATTGCATTTCTACAACCTTAACGCGGTCATTAAATAAATTAAGTGTTCCCTTATTACTCTCATTATCAATAAACTCTGACATTGGCGATGAAGGTGTAATAGGATAAATACCTGCTACTTCTGTAAATAGGTATGATGTTCTAGCACAAGCTTCATTTCCATCTAATGTTATTTTTTTCACTATTTTCCTCCTACATCTACAAACCAAGATTCTGTTATATTAGCTGATCTTGAATTTGGTTCTGGATTTGGCATCGCAAACTTTACAAGTACTGGCAACTTAAATCCACTTCCAAAAGCCATACACATTCCTGGTGGTAGCATTTTTATTTTTTTAATTTCTTCTTCCGTTATATTTGGTACCATTTCTTTTATATATCCTACATCTTTTGGATGTTGGACTTTAAATATCAAAAAGTTAGAACATTGTGATATTGCTGTTTCTGATAATTCTGATGGTCTTTGTGTTATCAAACCAAGCAATACACCATACTTTCTTCCTTCTTTTGTTATTCGGTCAAATATATTATATCCAAGCAAATATATATCATTATCATTTTGAACATATCTATGAGCTTCTTCAAGTACAATATGGAATGGAAATGATGCTTTTTGTTCCATATTTTTAGAATAATCAAATAATAATTTTGCATATATTTTTGTTATAGTTTTAGCTAAGCGATCATCAATATAATTTATATTAAAATTAATTATTTGAGCTTTTCTTCCATTAGGTGCTGTCATAAGATTTCTAATATATTTTTCTTTTGTTATATATTCTGGATAATCAAAATAAATATGATTATCGCTATTTAAAAGTGTATGCAATCTTACTTTTAATATATTTAAATCATCATATATTTTTTGACTTTTTAATACTCCTTCGCTTATTAAAGCAAATTCAAAAGCATCCTTTAGATCTTTTAGTGTATATTTAAATGAACCATCTGGTAATTCTAAGCTATATTCCTCTAATAAATAACCATTCATTATATTAGTTACCAATTCCATATCTCTTATTTTACCTGTTGCATCTATCAAAAAACATTGTTTTAACGGTCTTGTATAACCTGGTTGTACAACTGGTGTTTCCAAATTCAATTCACTTGTATTATAGTATGATAATACTGAAAATACTTGATCTCTTATTTGAGCTGGTGAATTACCACTTGCAAGTATATCAAGTAAAGCCCTAGCAATTATATCATTTTTATACTTTATTACACTTGTCTCTTCTCTTCCAAATATTGTTACATATTTTAAAGCCTTTTCAATTATTGTTAATTGATTAGCTTTTTCTGCATTTAATAAAAGCGCTATATCATCAACTCCTAAAAACCATAATGGTATTCTCATTATTTCCGTATCGCCTTTTATATTAGTTGTATATGCTTTAAAATTAATATTAGGATTTATTTTGTTTATATCTTTGAATGCATTATGATATTCTCCATAAGCATCAAATAAAAAGATCGATGCTTTATATGGAACACTCATTTTTTTACTGAATAAATTTTGAAATATTCTAGCTACACCACAAGATTTTCCTGATCCTGTTGATCCAATTATTGCAAAATGTTTACTAAAGAAATCATTTACATTAACACCTATTTGTACATTATCATATATTGGACTTGTTCCAAGTAAAAGATCTCTATTTTCTTTATATGTTGGCATACCTATTATAAATGGTATTTTTTCTTTAGATATTACTTTAACAGCTGAATCAAGCGAAGGCTTTTTAGATATTCCTGTAACAAATACATTATCTTTTATTTGACCTACTAAATTAATATGTAAAATATTTTCTTTTACATTTATAACTTCACCAACTATATTACTTGCACTACTTTCAAATACAACAAATGAATTAGCAATATTACCTATATTAGTAACTTGTGGATTTAACTTTACATATACCATATTTTCTTCTACTGCAATTATTGTTCCTAACATTTTAACACATCCTTATCATAATTCTATTATACAATATTATAACCAAAAAAGAAATATTATTTTTTTAATATTTCTTCTTAAAATAAAGCCTTCCTTATTTCTATATCAATATTACCCTGCAAATATAATTGAACTTCTGTTTGTTTTTTTATTTTAATTATTCCAAAACCATTTACAATAAGTTCACTATTATCTGAAACCTTAATTTTTTTGATTTTCAAACTTGTTTCTATATCATTATAATATCTTGTATATTTTAATCCATCCGCTCCATAAAAAACAACTGTATTGTATGGCTTTATTTTTATTCCTAAAAAATTATCAACCATTATTGTTTGTTCTGTTTTTATTTGATATATTTGTGGTTTAATTTTTTTCTTTGGTATTACTTTTTTTATTTCTTCTTCATCTAAATAATCAATTATATTACTTACTATTATTCCTGGTGTATCTATTAATGTTAGATTATCATTTACATTTACTTTAACAAAATTAAGCGTTGTTGATGGAAGAACACTTGTTGTTAGTTCATAATTATTATTACTATAATTTTTAATAATTTTATTTATTAATGTCGATTTTCCAGCATTTGTATATCCTACCAAATAAACATTATTGCTTTTCTTATTTTCTTCAATTAATTCCATTAAATTATCTAAATTATAATTATTTTTTGAACTTATTACAATTGTACCTAATGTATTAATATTTAAGTAATTTAATATTTTACTTTCATCAATATCAACTAAATCATATTTTGTAATACATAATATAACATTATTATTTAAATAATCAACTATTTCTTTTATTTTATTACTTAAATTAAATACATCTACCACAAATATAACAATGTCATTTGATGCTTTTACTTCTTTTATAATTGTATTTATTTCTTCTAAATGATCTACTTTTTCATATTTATTATAATTTTTAATATTAAAGCATCTCATACATAAATCTGATTCAATATCTTTAGTGTACCCTAATTTGCCTTTTTCAAGAGTTAATTCTGCTCCACATCCTATACATTTTTTAGTCATAATATCTTCCTTTTACAAATAACAAGTTTTTGCCCAATTTATCCATTATTCTTTTTTCTCTTATACGATTTATTTTTGTAAAGAAAAAATCTTTTAAACCAATAGGATTTACTAATATTGTAGTTATTCCAACTTTATTACCACCGATTATATCTGTTAAAAACTGATCACCAATAATTGCAAGTTCACTATCTTTTAATTCATATTTTTTCATTATTTTAATAAAATTTCTTTTTAATGGCTTCATTGAATGTGGATGTACTTGAACTTTCAATTCTTCTTTAAAGGGTTCAAGTCTTTTAGGTCCACTATTAGAAAAAATAATAATTTGAAATCCCATTTTCTTTAATTCTTCAAATAATTCTTTAGATTTTTGATTCGGTGATTTTACACCTATAGGTGCGATTGTATTATCTAAATCAAATAGAAGACATTTTATTCCTCTATCGATTAATTTCTCATAATTTATTGTATAAATGCTTTTTTGATAAATATCTGGTATATATTGTTCCATAATTTATCTCCTTCTATGTACTTTCAAATACCCTTTTATTATATCATATTTTGTTTATTAAAAAAAGATGTTTTTACATCATTTAAACATCAAAAGTTTTTAATTTTTTCTCATAATAATTTACAAGTATCTTTTCCCCACTTGGATAATATTCATAATCAGTTTTTATATAATTTATATATCCCCATTTAAAATATATTTGCATATTTCTTACCTCTTTTGGTTCAACACCGAGCGTTAATATTTTAAATCCTCGTTCCTTTAAATCATTTTCCATAAATCTATACAATTTTGAAAAGTACCCTTTATTTTCATATTCTTTTTTTGTTCTAAAAGCAGTTAAATAAACCTTACCATTTCCAACTAAATTATCTTTATTTTGCATATTTAAATCATTTTCTGATATTATTGCTGTTGCTTCAGTTATAATTTTCTCATCAATTAGTCCCATATATACTATTCTTGTTTCTAAATTATTAAGTGACTCTTCTTTAAACATAATCCAATCATTTGCATAATTATGGTTTTTAATTTCTTGATCCCACTTTTTAATTATAAGGTCTTTTGAAGCAATTAAACATTTATAATTTTCCATACTATCACCTCACTCATTATATCATTTAAACAAAAAAATGTAAGATAATTCTTACATTATTTTTCTATTTTTGTTAATTTATTAAAATCAATATTATGATAATTTACTTTCCAAAAATCATATTTTATTCCATTGCCATTATTATTTACAGTACTTATACTACGATTTCCTTCATAATTCCAATAACCACCAACATTATATATTTTTTCTTTATCCCATCCTAATTTTACTAACATTTGTTTTGTAAAATTAGCGTATCCTCCAGCTCCACACATTATAAATATGTTTTTATCTTTTGGAAATAAATACTCTAATATTTCCATTGATTCTTTATAATTAGGAATATAATTTCCTTCTTCATCTAAACTAAATAAAGTTTTACCTTTATATAATCCTGTTACATTTTCACTTGTTTTTTGATCAATATAAGCTTGTGGGAATTCAGTTAAATAAGCATATGGTATTACTTCAAAACCTTCTACAAATCCTGTTAAGTTTCTTTCACCACCTTTATTTTCCCAAGTTGCTGTATCTTCTAATAATCTAACATCACGATATACGGTATCTTTTCTTCCTAAATAGTTATCAATTGTTTTTTCATTAATATTTTTATCAATATCATATGTACCTCTTAACCCCTCTGATTTTTCTTGTTTAGGTAATGGTTTTTCAGCATTATGAAATATTAAAAAACCACCAAATCCTCCAATTAAAACACTTACTATTACTAATAGTATACTTTTTTTCGCTTTATCTCTCCTTTCCTTTTTATTGTACTAGTCACTATATAGAATATCAATAAATTAAAGGTTGAAAAAACTAAAGCATAAGTTGAGTTTTATTTATCTAAATATTTTTGTGTAAAATCAATCCTATCAAATATTGAAGGTTTAAAATATGCTGTTATTCCACATACAAAGTTATTAGAATTATTTATATATATTAGCACTATTACCCATTGCGGTATATATTTTTTTTAGAATCAATAATCTACCATAATAATCCATATGATATTTTCCTAAAATTGCCATTTTTAATTTCTGTTTATTTTATCATTTCATCAATATAATTTTCAGAAATTATTGGTTTACCATTATATTTTCTTTTATTTAAACATAATAAACCTATTCGAGCTAAATCATTTGCTGATAAACACAGTCCATATCATATAGTTCCAACTTCTCTAGCATCTACAAACCAAATATGTGATTTTAATTTTCTATTCATTATTAACTCTTTATGTGTTCCTTTAGTTTTTGCATAATAAGGTTTTACGTTTCCTATTTCCAAATAATAAAAATACAATACTTTTAGAAAAGTAGACATTATATGAACTACATCATTATGTTTATAATTATTCCATTTTTCTGAATATGTTTTTTATTATCTTTATAGCAAACTATTTGACATATATTTAGCTCTTTCTTTTCTACTAATTTATATATTTCTTTCATAATCATTTCTTTTATATGCATTATGTCATAATTAAAAAAAATAATTTTTTATAAAAAAAAATCTTCTATTATTATAGAAGATTGATCATTATATTTGTTTTCCTTTAACTACATTACTATTAGATGATTTGTTTGCAATCATTTTATCTACTAATGATTCTATTTTAGATGTATAATTTACAACTATTTTTGCATTAGGATCAGTTGCAGCGTCATAAAATATAGAACTAAAATTTGTTACTCTACTACCAATTATATTGATTGTCGTCGTTAGCTTTGAACAATCACAAAACATATTTAACATAATCATTACATTTGATGTATTAAAACTACTTAAATCTAAGCTTGTTAAGGATGAACAACTAGAAAACATATTTTACATTACAACAAAAAATGTAGACACATCTGTCTACATTTAATATTATTTATTATAAGTTGATATTACATTAGGATTTAACCTATGACCATATGCCCAAGGATAACCACTCCATAACTCAAAATGTAAATGGCAACCAGTTGAATCACCCGTTGAACCCATAAGACCAATAACCTGTCCCTTCTCAACAATCTCACCAACATTAACATTAACCTTTATCATATGACCATATAAAGTACTATAACCATTATGATGATTAATAACAACAAACAAACCATATGAACCATTATCAACCTTATTTGCCATTATAACCTCACCGTTATTTGCAGCATATATCTTAGAATAACAACCAGTACCCGTAATATCTAAACCAGTATGAAGTTCATAATAACCATATACCGGACTATAACGATATCTATATCTATCAATTACATAATAACCACTCTCAGTCGGCCAGCCCCAACTAGAACCACCAACCTTAGAAATAATCTTACTACCCTTAACATCAATCTGAGAAATTGAAGGCTTTAATTCTTCTTTTGATAAAGTTAAAACATAAGTATCGACACCATTAATAGTCTCAATCCTACGCGTAATTCTCTCATAACCATTCTCACCCTTACGAACAACCTTATAATACTGTTGATTCTTTTGATCATCATAAGTAGTCTCAACACTATAATTCTTAACATCCTCAGTTGTCTCATATTTTTCAACAACAACATTTATAGAAGGCTTTAAAGGTTTAATCGTAACACTCGTATTAACAGCAAGTAAATTATCTACACTCGTATATTCCGGATTAGAAAGCAAAAAGTCCCCTGTACTAATCTGATTCGCAAAAGAAACACTCTCAATTGTATCCCCAAGTTTAACAGTATATTTTTTCACCTTCGGATTATCACCATACAATAAATGAGAAGCAAGCGATAAATAATCAGTATAAATATTCGCACTTACAGGAATATAAACTTCCTTATAACTAATATTTTCCTTAACATAAACATTATCTATCTTGTTCAAAGACTTATTCTCGCCCCTTTTATAATTCTCATACTCTTCACTATCAACGAAAGTCTTAATAACAGCCTCAATCGCATCATTAAAAACCTTTTCATCTAAAACATATATACTCTCAGTATTATCATTATTTGAAATCAAAAACTCATAACCCTTCAAAGTAAAACTAGCAAGAGCCTCTATTTTCCTATAAACACTATAAGTATCATCAACAACGCTATCATAAGTTTTATACGATTTTATAAGTAAATTATTAGGCTTATATACATTACTAACACCATATTTTTTCTTATATTCATCATTATTATCATTTATATAATTAAGAAGTTCATCCTCAGACTTAACTGTACCAAGTAGCTCTCCATTATAATAAACCCTATAATAAGTATAAGGATTCCTTGATGAATGCATACTATTACTCAAAAAAGGTAAAGTTGCAAACATCAATGTAAAAATACCTATTATTATATATATTAACTTTTTCATATCTTTCACCAACTTCTAACATTATACTACTTTTCTTCTATAATTTCCACATTTTCTTCAACAATCCTCTTATTCTTATAATTTTCATATAAAATATCAATTATAGAATATAATACAATCATAATAATACCAACAAACAAAAATATAATACTATTACAATATATTTTATGACTAAACTTATCTATATTACCATTCAAAATAGTAATCAAACTACTATCAAACATTGCTTTAATTCTATCAATAAAAAATAAACCAAATAACATAAAAGATGAACTAATTACAAATGAACTACCAATATATTTTAAAGAATCATAAAATCTATTAATAATATTAATTGAACTAATAAATATTAAAGTACCAATAAATATAAATAAATTATTTCTAATAAAACTAAACTCATAAATATAATCTAAACTATTAATTTTAACATTTAAATCATTACTCCAAAGATATACCATATCATTAAAATCATTTATATTATAAACTCTAAAAGATAACCCTAAAATAAATAAAACAAAAAACAAACTAAAAACAATACTAACTAAAACAGAAATAACCTTAATTAGACCCTTCATATTCTCACCTATAGTAATTATACATTATTATTAAATAAAAGTAAACAAAAAGAATATGGCAAAATTACCATAAACCTTTCTTATATTCACCATTATCAACTAGTTCTTTTAAACTATTAACAACAATATCCTTATCTTCTCTATAAGTAACACCTAACCATTTAGCATTCGTACTTAACACTTGAACCTTAACTCCCTCTTCCCTCATTTCTTTAAAAACTAAATCAGGAATTAAAAACTCACTCTTTAGATTATCAATATTTTCATCCAAAAATTTCGGAAATTCTTTCTCTAAAAAATCAAATATTTTCGGAGTAAAAGTAAACATATTCATTGAAACAACCTGTTCAGGTGAAATCACAAACGAAGAGCTACCATTTAAAGGACTAGCAGTATAAATAGAATCCTTATACTCTATCTCACTTTCAACAAGACTAGTTACATAACCATCACTTATATTACAAACTCCTCTTTTAACTTTTCCGTTTTCGGTAATCGTATTTTTTACCAAATACCCTGTCATAGCATAATTAGATGAATTACTCTTAATAAACTCACTAGCTTTTTTATAAGCATCAAAGCCATAAAAATCATCGGAATTAATAATTGTAAATGGTTCATTAACAACCTTACGCGCTGATAAAATCGCATGACCAGTACCCCAAGGTTTAACTCTATCCTTTGGACATTCATAACCACTAGGTAAATCACTTATCTCTTGAAAAGCATATTCTACCTTTATTTTATTTTCAATCCTTTTACCTATAGTATCTCTAAAAATATCATAATTTTCTTTCTTAATGATAAAAACAACCTTATCATAACCATTTCTAATAGCATCATAAATTGAATAATCAATTATAAAATTACCATATTCATCCATAGGTTCAATTTGTTTTAAACCACCAAATCTACTGCCCATACCAGCAGCCATAATAACAAGCGTCATATTTTTTCACACCTTTCATTAAATATAAACTTTTGTTCTATAATAAAATTAAGTATAAATAGTATAGTTTCAACTAAAAATTTTGCTAAGTAAGCATTAATATGTAAAGTATTAATAAATATATTTAAAATAAAACTATTTAATAGAATAATACCCAAAGCAAGCATAATATAATTACTCAAAGTATTTTCTTTTTTACTCCTAAAAACAAACTTTTTATTCAAATTATAATTTAAAGTACCACTTATAATTCTTGAAAATATATTACACAAAAACAAATTAGAAGCACTTGTACCAATTAATTTAATTAAAAAACTATAAAATCCAAAATCAACTAAAAAGCATAAAAGACCAGATAATAAAAACTTAAGAAAACTTTTATATATCAAGAAAGAATCTCTAAATACCTTAAAATGTGAAGTTGAATTATCCATATCTTCATAAACTGTTTCAATTGGAACCTCAATTATATTTATTCTATTACATAATCCAAGTAAAACATTCATTTCATAATCATATCTGTCACCCTTTATATTAAGTAAATACGGAACAAACTTAGTATTAATAGCTCGAAGTCCACTTTGTGTATCTTTAACTTCTTTAAAGGTAAAAGCCTTAAATAAAAACCTTGTAATATTATTACCCATCTTACTCTTCCAAGGAATTTTTCCTTTAAAACATCTAGATCCAATAACTAAAGAATATTTATTTTCTTCAAAAACAGCAATAACTTTTTCAATATCTTCTTTTCTATGTTGACCATCAGCATCTACAAATATCATACCATCATCATCGGTCTCATCATATACATATTCCATTCCTGTTTTCATAGCCATACCTTTACCCTTATTTACATCATGAGTCAAAAGTTTGACATTTCTATATTTTTTTACCCTATCAAATATACTTTTATCCTTAGATCCATCATCAACAACTACAACCTTATATTTTTTTAGTCCATCTAAAACACCAATCAAATGTTCATCCGGATTATAAGCTGGTATTATTATTGTCATAGCATAACCTCCATAACTATTGTATCATACTTTAATAATTTCTCAAATACTCTTCTTTAGTAATTGAATGAATTATTTCACTAATTCTCTTGTTTTCAAAAATAACTCTACTTCTAAGAGCACCATCAACAGTCATTCCAGCTTTTTCCATAACTTTATAACTACCAATATTACATTCATAATGTTTCGCGCATACTACGAAAGCACCTACTTCATCAAACAAAAACTTAACAACACCTCTTAAAGCTTCTGTTCCATAACCATTACCCCAAGAACTTTTCTTATAACAATAACCAACTTCATATACTTTATTTATAGTATCTTCGTGAACAATATCAATTGTTCCTAAACATTCACCGGTTTTCTTTAAACAAACCATCCATCTATAAGTATTAGCATTTTCATATTCCTTAATCCACAAATTAACTAGCTTAATAGTATTACTAATATCTCCGTGAACATTCCAAGGTAAATATTTACATACCTCTTCATCATTACACCATTCTTTATTCATAGTATAAGCATCTTCTAATTTAATTTTTCTTAAAAATAATCTTTCTGTTTCAAACTCTTTCATAAATCACCATATAACAAAAAGAAATAGTTTCCTATTTCTTTAAGTCTTTCTTAATTTCTTTAACATCGCTTGCTAAACTAACTAGCAATAAAGACATTTCATATCCTACTCTTAAAAAAATATTGCCTAAAACTAAAGTTGCTAGGAATAAAACAAAACTAGTTGCAATATAACCAAATGAACTTAAAGTTATATAGATCGCTAATATTAAATAAGAAACCTTTAAAATAGGAAGTAAAATACCTCTTTCAAATGTTAAAAATTCTACAAGTTTCTTTGTGAATCCTTTAAACTTACTACTAAATTCTTTATTAGTAAAAATAAAGTATAAAACAAATCCCCCTACAACAGCAACAACGGCAGAAATAATTGTCCAAATTAATAATCCACCATCAATGCCAGGTGTAGGAGATCCGAAACCATAATCCTCCAACATATACACTACTCCTTTCGCATTTATTATATCATAATTTTATTTCTAATCAAAGACATTTTTTTAAATTCTTCATTATCTATTGGTAAACCCAAAAACAATCTTTTCCCTAAATTATATTCTTTTTTAGCTTTTTCATTCATTATATTTCTATCATCATCATAAAAATTCATACTTTTCCATATATTATCAAGTTCTGTTTTCACTAAATATATTTCGCTAGGACACATATCAATTAAATAACCATTTAAGTTTTCAATTATATATTCCCTTTTTAATATATTAAGGGTTTTATCAATTTTTGAATCTTTATTAATTAATTCAATAAATGATAAAATTTTTTTATAAGATCTTATTTCAGCCATTCTTTCACTTGGATTATAAATATATGTTTCATTATACTTTTTATATCCACCTTCAATTAATTCCCATAATTCCATATTAAGTTTAGAACAAGACAATAATAGCATTTCTAAATTATTAGTATAAGATTTTAATTTTTTTTCTTGTTTTGCGTGTTCAATTTCGTGCAAAACAAACTGTAATATTCTTATATTAATATACCCATAATATTCATTATTTTTTAGTTCATAATAATCACATATATCTTTAAACCCATCAATCATCATATCTAAATTAAGCACTATTTTCTTTTCATCTGCTGAATAATAAGCATAAAAAGGGTTATTAATTGAACAAAAATCTAAAACATTACATTCATTAAATAATTCTTCTTGTTTTATACAAGATTTCCAAAAATAATAAATTGAATCTTTATCTATTATTTTTTTATTTTCAATTAAATTACATATATTATTCATAAATTTCACCTAAGCACTACAATTGCTTGTCCATTCTTACTATTAGCATCCCCTTCATAATTATGATAATTATAGTTTAAAAGCATATTATTAGTTATTTTATAACATTCTTTTACTTCATCATATAAATCATTATTATTCATTCCTATTCTTATATCATTAACCATTAATCCTCTTTTTTCCATATCTTTTACTTGTTCTTTTATTCCTAAAACAATTGTTTTTAAAGCATTTAATCTTTCTTTTGAGCTTACATTTAAACTATATATAAACTTATTACTCATTTCGATATTATTAAAAATCAAATACTTTTCATCTTTATTATAATAACATGTTGTTTTACCAATCATTTTACCAAAATAATATATTACCATTGTTTTAATACAAGGATTAACTACACTTTGAACCAAAATATCTTCTCCAGGCATACTAATTCCAAAGCAACAATTAGTTAAATAACCCGTTATATATAACCTCGGATCATTTCCTTTTAACCATTCATATTCAAATTCATTATTAGTGCCTTTTATATATGAAAATACACTTTCTAAATTAGCGTTTTCATATAATTGCTCTAACTCTTTAAAATCATATTTAGTTATATAACCAGATAATAATGAAATAATACTTTTAAGTTCTTGATGTTTTGTATCAAAACTATTATCAAAATATTCAATTAAATCATCATAAGAAACTTCATTTAATTCATCTCTCAATTTTTTTATTTTTTTTTGAACATCATCTATACTATAGCCATTTTCTCTTAATTTAGTTCTTTTAATACATTCTTTTCTTATTTTTTCTTTTTTTCTAATATTAATTACTCTATTTATTCTATTATAATTATTATAATATATTTGAAATACAGATATAAAATAATCATCTTTTATATTATTTACAATTAATTTTTCTAATTTGGGATAATATTCCGTTTTTACTAAAGCCGATACATAACTTTCTAATTCTTCTTTTTCATTTTCAAAATATATATTTTTTATAAATGTTTCTTTATTTTTTTGTGCTTCTTTAGATGAACTAAAATAACCCAATATATAGCATATTTTAAATAAATTTCTTACATTAATGATTCCAAAATATTTTTTTAAACTATCATATAATATTTCAAAATTATTTTTATTATACCAATAACTTTTAAGTTTTATTAAATCATTTTTTTCACATAACATAAGAACTATATTAATATTAACTTTATTAAAATCAAAATCAGGTATCATTTTCATAATTATTTTATATGTTTCTATAAAATTATCAAATTGATTTATTAGTGATACATCAAACTTTTTATTATCATACATAATAATAGTATCACTTGGAAACACATAAAGTCCTATATTGCTTAAGCTATTAGGTAATTCTACTTCTTTTATAGGATTATTTGAAAAAGCTTTATTTTTTATAGAAAGCAAATTATCATTAAAATTAATATGTTCAAGTTTATTATTACTAAAAGCGTAATCACCAATACTTTTTAATGAATGTGGTAATACTATAGTTTCAATATTATTACGACTAAAAGCATAATCACCAATACTTTCTGTACCTTCCTCTATTATTACTTCTTTAATGCCACTATTCATAAATAGTCCAAAAGGTATATTTTTTATATTTCTAATTATTATCTTTTTTTCATTCAATATACTTAAATCATCAAAATTAAAGTTCTCGTCTATTATCATATAAATCCCCTTGCATAGTATAATAGCACGAAATCGACAATTTTACAATTAAAAAAATATCATAATGATATTTTTGAACTTCAAATATAAATTATATATATTTTTTCATTAATTTTTTAGCATCTTCTATACTACTACTAGCACCCGTTATTATTCCAATATCACCTTTTAATTTTAAATCAAAATTATCAATATCATCAACTAAATAAGTATTTTCACATATAGATACATCAAATAATTTTTTTGTATTTGAACTTTTTTTCGATCCAATTACTAATAAATTATCAACTTTTTTAGATAATTCAAATGCTTCTTCTTCTCTTTTCTTAGTAGCATTACATATTGTATTATATATTAATATATCAGGATATTTATTAATTAAATAATTTTTAATTTTTTCAAATATTTCATTACTTATAGTAGTTTGACATAAAAGCGCGATTTTTTTATTTTCTATATCTTTAATATCTGTTATATCACTAACTACAATACCATTACATAAACTTAATTCACCAATTACTTCCGGATGATTTTTATGGCCACATATTATTATAAAGTATCCCTTTTCATTTAATTCTCTTATTTTTTTATGTATATTTAATACATTAGGACAAGTTAAATCATGAACAATTAATTCTTTTTCATTACATTTTTCATATATATCATTACTTACCCCATGCGCACGCAAAACTATATGCGAATTATTTGGTACTTCATTTATATCATCAACAAATATAACACCTTTATTTTTTAAATCATTTATTACATTTTCATTATGAACAAGCATTCCTAAAACGTATATTTTTTTATTTTCATTAAGTAATTCTATAGTTTTATCAATAGAGTTTTTAACTCCATTACAAAATCCTATGTTTTTAGCCATTATTACCATATCATCACTCCACTTAATTATTATACAAAAAAAGTATACAAAAGTATACTTAATTTATAATTTAATTTGAAGAAGGTGCTGTGATTAATTTACCTTTAACCCAATTATAATCAGGATGAGCAGCTAAATAAGCATCAAGTTTAGCTTCACAAACACTTGTATAATTGATTGTTATTTTAGCACTTGTTAAATAAAAGACCTGATTAATACTATAACGAAAATTAGTAATATTAATTGTTGTTAATAAATTAGTACTGTCTTTTAAAGCATAAAGAATTTCATCTAATTCAAGAAAATAACAATTACTTATATCAAGATATTTTAAGGATGTGCAACTTGAAAAAGTACGTGAATTTAGTAAATCACCAATCAATGCATTAAATCCACTCAAATCTAAACTTATCAAAGATGAACAGTCATAAAACATATAACTCATATCTGTTACACTTAAGGTATTAAAACTATTTAAATCCAAACTTGTTAAGGATGAACACCCACTAAACATACCTTGCATATTTGTTACATTCGAGGTATTAAAATTACTTAAATCTAATGAGGTTAATGATGAACAACCAGCAAATATTTCTACCATATCTGTTACGTTTGATGTATTAAAACTGCTTAAATCTAAGCTCGTCAAGGATGAACAACCAGCAAATATTTCTACCATATCTGTTACGTTTGATGTATTAAAA
>HF993333.1:0-832 GCA_000433875.1 Firmicutes bacterium CAG:884 | reverse complement strand
ACAACTATAAAACATACCTCCCATACCTGTTACATTCAATGTATTAAAACTACTTAAATCCAAACTTGTTAAAAATGAACAATTAGAAAACATTTGATTAATATTTGTTACGTTTGATGTATTAAAACTACTCAAATCCAAACTTGTTAAAGATGAACACCAACAAAACATACCATTCATATCAGTAACATTTGATGTATTAAAATTACTTAAATCTAACTCTACAATTTTATTATTAAAACCTCCACCAAAATCAATATATTCATATTCATCATTAGCAAGCAACATAATTCGTGATTTCGTATTATTTACCATCGCACCACCACCTAAACTAACAGATGCAAACATTCCCTTCATACTAGTTGTTAAACTTGTATTAAAATTATTATTAAAGTTTAATATTTCTAAATTATTAAAATTACTAAACATAAATGAACAATCTGCGGGCGCAAATATTGGTGCTTCACTTACTATATATAAATTGTATAAAGGACTTAATATTTCACTACCATTATCATCATAGGTATTTGTTCCTGCCGTGAGTCCACTATCTACAAGATAAGCATATACTTTCCTTATTTGTGATGGACCATTTGAAACATCAAAACATAGATTAGTATCATTGCAAGTTTCCGGCAAATTACTCAAGTCATTACTAAAATTAATCATTCTTATATATGGCCTATAATCATCGCTCCAAAACTCTGTTCCATTATATGTGTGTGTACTTGGAACATAACTTGCTCCATTCTTCATCATCGCATATTCGCTTATTTGAACTGCACTAACTCTTATCTTTGCTTCTAAATTAGATACATTTATAAATTTATTA
>HF993332.1 GCA_000433875.1 Firmicutes bacterium CAG:884 | reverse complement strand
TACAAATTTGGTCTCACATCATTTACAACTACACAATATTGTAAAGATTATTTCTTAAATACGAGTATTTTACTTAGAATATAGTTAAGAACAAGAACAACAAATTGAACTATTAGTTTAGATACATCGTTGTTTATACGGATTAATTTTACGAATACAAGCATTAGTCCAAGATCAATTAAGTATGTTAATATTCTTGATGATACAAACTTAAGCATTTCTGTAAAGGCTGCTTTACCTTTGGTTTTACTTTCAAAGACAAATATTTTATTTGTTATATATGCAAATGCAACTGATAAAATCCAGGATATGGTATTTGCTAGTATAAAGTAAATTGTTTTATCAATATTTAGTATTCTTGAAAATATAAAGTAAGATACTAAACTAACAATGGTTGTTAAAACGCCAACAATAATATAGTTAAATATTTCTTTGAATTTATCATATATTGCCCATATTTTTTCTCTTAAAACAATATAAATTATAGATACAAATAAACTGATTAAGGAAATATAAATGCCTAGTTTTAATCCTTTTGGTTCATATTTTAGATCAATTATATGTGATCCTTTTTCAATGTTAATTAAAATTAAATCATCTAAGGCTTTTTCTTTGTTTACTTTTTTTCCATCAACTAATATATTCCATCCTTCATCATATGGAATTGTAAACATAATCTTGCTATTTTCTTCTAAATTAAGGTCACATGTTAAGTTGGAACTTGTTATTTTATTTATATTTACTTCATTTAATTTTAGTATATTATAGTGTTCTTCAAAAACATTTGTATTTTCATAATATAAGTATAAATCATCCATAATAAGCTCTTTTTCAAATTCGATTTTTATGTTAATATTTTGACCTTTTTCATATTTCCCTAAGTTAAGAATACTCCATTCATATTTAGTTAAGTAATCTGTATAAAATTCATCATTTATATATATTTTAGCATTTGGATAATTAGTACCTACTGCTTCATTAACAGGAATATAGAAATATAAATTATCGTTTTGTTCAATATTTACATTTATATTAATTATTCCTTTTCCTTGTGGTATATATCTATTATTCTTTGCTTTAACATTTTCTAAAGACATTGTATAAGAAGCGCTAATAAATATATCTTTGTTAAGTGCACTAAAGGAACGGGCAACATTATTTTGATTATCAAATGGGTTATTTGTAAAGTTAACATCACCATTCATTATTTTGTATCCTAGTGTTAAAAAGTATGGATTTTCATACAATTTTATTCCGTTTTTAGTGCTTATCAAATCATAATCTTTATAATCTTCATATGACAAAATATATTTTATTCCAAATAGTGAATCAATTAAATATGAAGAGTTTTTATCATAATATGTTCTTGTTAATAGTTTTCTTAATCCTAGTTTTTCAAGTAATAATTCCGTACTTGTTGGTGCGGTTGAATCAAAGTGATTTATTCCGTTATAATTAAATAGCATTGAATCATTGATTGCAAGCATTGTTCTATTTGTTTCGCGATCAAAGACTTTTTCAATTCGGTAGAAACCATTATCTTTTATTGTTTCAAGTGATT
Source organism: Firmicutes bacterium CAG:884 (assembly GCA_000433875.1). Classification (GTDB taxonomy): domain Bacteria; phylum Bacillota_I; class Bacilli_A; order RF39; family UBA660; genus CAG-884. The sequence continues at coordinate 7,534 of HF993332.1, read as the reverse complement.
CATTAACATCTTGTACATAGTTTTTATAGTTTTTCATTGATTGCTTGTCAGACATTTTTAACATTGCTGTTCCGGCAATAGTATTAATAAATACATCTATCAAAACTAAATATATGATATTTTTTTTGTTTTTTAAGAAATATAAATATAATAATCCTAGTAAAACACTTATAAATATGCTTATATTATATGTTGATGTATTAAATTTGAATCTGCATCCTAATATAACAAGTCCTAAAATAATTAATATATATCTTGTATATTTATAGTTTTTTAGATTAATTTCTAGTTTATTATAGGATCTAATTGCTAGTGTTATTATAAAGAAGACAAATATAAATGCGTGTCTATAGTTAAAACAATTAGGATTAGTAAGTCCGTGAAATAATAGACATAGTGGTTTAAATGTAAATGTTGTCATAAGGAATAATATACTTAGTCCATTGATTATTTTTTCGCGTTTTTTTATTTTTTTATTAAAAAAGTATAATATTGTTAGAATAAAAACAAACATCGATGATGCGATCATTGGTCCGCCGTGCCAAGTTTCATTTACACCAACACTTGCTGTAAAGGCTTTCGCGATTACTCTTAAGTATGGCAAATTAAATCCTAATTCAATATTACTTCCTACTTTTCCTCCCATTAGGCCAAGTAATGATGGTAGTAATATAAATGCTGATAAGGCACCTGCTAATAGTGATGATACGCCATAATTTACAATTACTTTAAACTTATCAATTTTTTTGTATTCAAATATATATTTATATATAAAATATAAGACTGATGTTAAACATATAATAAATCCTATATAGTAATTAAATATGATTGTAAGAGCAAGCGCAAATATGTACATTGCTGGATTTTTGTCTTCAAATATTTTATCAATTCCAAGAATTACAAATGGTAATAGTATTATTGAATCAAACCACATTGTATGGTACATATAGACTATGTTATAGGCCATTAATCCGTAACAGACGGAAAAAATCCAAGTATTTTTTTTATATTTTTTTTCTAGATAATATTCCATTGTAACAGAACATAGTCCGATTTTGATTATTATTAATAGAGTAAATAGTATTTTAATGTTTTCTGGTTTAAAAAATATTACTAATATATTAAATAAACTCATTAAATAATAACCTAAAAGTGGTAAAAAGTTTTGACCTAGAGTAGCGCTAAAGGTATATTTAAAATCATTGCTTCCGTTTAAAATGGTTTTTAAATAACTTAAAAAAGTTATATATTGTGTATTGGCATCAATAACGACAATGCTATTATCACCAAAGGGGTAAATTCTTAGTATTAAAAATGATAATAATAGTATTGATATTGTTATTCCAAATACTTTTAATAGTTTTTTCATATAACATCCTCCATATATATCATACAAAAAAAAGAAACATTTTTCAAGAAAAAGATTATTTCTTTATGAATGTTTATTGTTTTCTATATTGTTCATACCTTGATAAGAAACTTTATTAAAAATCTTTTGTTTTTTGTTGCTCTATCACCAAAATTCAAGTATAATCTTTTTTGGAGATCTTAACTTTTGAGTGCTTGCCTTTCTATTTTTATAGGAAGGATGTGATATTATGATGAAAAATGAAATTATTAAATTATTTCAATTAATAATCATAATCGAAACTATAATTATATTTATTTTAATTATTGCTTTATTAGTTAAATAGCTAGTAAAGTATTATGAATATAAAAAATAGCACTCGCCAACAATGAAATAACATCATTGGCAAGGGTGCTTACTCACAATTAAGATAAGTACTCAATCGGTAAAGTTGAGTATCTCCTTTTTTATTATATGTAGGTTTCCCTTACATATTCATAATATCATTTTTTTAGTATTTTGTCAAACAACGATATGTTTATTTAATTTTATGTACTAACTTTTTACAACTCAAATCATTATTGTCTAAATTAGGTTTACCATATTCAATATAATGTTTTTCTTCATTTAATTCATTATATTTTTTTATTTCTCTTACTATTTGATAATCTTCACTAAAATATATACCAAGCAAAGATCCATCATAACCATTTTTATGAATTTTATTATTTTCTATTGCGTTACATACTTCTTTGTTTTTTTCATAAATCATTTTTTTAGTATATATATTTGCTTTTCTATCAACTTTTTTATCTACATAATTATTAGTTATTTTTTTAAATGCTAAAGCTGATAATAAAACTATTATATAGCTAACAAACAAATTAATATTATAGCCTATTATCGGCAATAATAAAACACATATTAATGAAAAGAAAATCATACATTTCATATCAAATTTTTCTCTTAACATTTTTTTAAATCTTAAATACTCATACTCTATTGTTTGAATATTTTCAGTATCTCTACTAAGAGCATTTATCATATCAATCCAATTCATTTTTTCTTTAATTACTTTATCTGTTTTATTATCATATTTGTAAACATTAAAATCATTATTTTTTTCTTTGATTTTTATTATCATAAAACCTCCCTAGATTGAAAAAGATTAAATTGAATCAATGTTCACTTTAACCTTTTTTTCTCCATTTGCATAAGCAACTGCTTGTGCGATTGTTCTAATGGCATTAGCAATGTTACCGCCTTTGCCTATGATAGAACCCATATCATTTGAACTTACTTTTATGTTAATTACAGAAAAAGCACCTTCATCTTGAGCTTGTTCAACTGTAACTACATCTGGTTCATTAACCATTTGTTTTACCAAGTAGTCAATTAAATAAACAACCTTATCCATGTTATTTACCCATTCTCATTTCGTGATATTCTTTTAAAATACCATTTTGACTTAAAAGATTACGTACTGTATCAGTAGGTTCAGCTCCATTTTTTAACCATTTAATTGCAAGTTCCTTATCAATTTTAACTTCAGCAGGATTTGCAACTGGATTATATGTACCGATTTCTTCAATAGAACGTCCATCTCTTGGGCTTCTTGAATCAGCAACTACGATTCTATAAAAAGGTTTTTTAGTAGTTCCCATTCTTTTTAATCTAATTTTTACCATATTCTCTCCTCCATTCATTAAGATAATACCACTTTTTCTGTATCTTGTCAACCTTTTTAGGTTAACATTTGTTTTGTTATAATCTATTTTCAATTGCAACTTTAAAGTCATTTTTTATATTATCAAGCATACATTAAATTGAGGAGGAATTTTTGTGGCACTATATAAAGAAATTGTAACTAAAGCAGTAATTGGAAAAGGAAAAAAATACTTTAAAAACAATTACACAATAAAACCAACAGAAAAGCCAACAACTGTACTAGGATGTTGGGTTATAAACCATAAATTTGAAGGTTATAAAAGTAATGGAAAAATTGGTGTTGATGGTTCATTTGATGTAAATATTTGGTATTCATATGATTCAGATAGTAAAACAAATGTAATAAGTGAAAAGTTAGATTATAATGATATCTTTAATGTAAAAGTTAGAGAAAATGCTGATTTATCCGGAGATACCGAAATAATCGTAAGAAGCTTAAAACAACCAACTTGTAGTAAAGTAACCATTAATGAAAATGGCGACATCAATTTTGATATTGAAAAAGAGTTAGGTGTTGAAATTGTTGGTGAAACTAAGGTTAAAATTGAAGTTGAAGAAGATGAAGAACCTTGGGATGATGTAATTGATGAAGATGAAGTAAATAAAGAAATTGACAAAGTAAACGATGACTATTTAGAAAAGGGCCCTGAAAAATAGGTCCCTTTTTTATAGCATTTTTTTAATTATTCTTTTTGCTTCATTATTTAGATCATCTTTTAAGATATAATCAGTAAATCCATCTTTTATATAATGATGTTTAATATGTTCTTTACTACTATCTAGAATAACAATCATCGGAATATTGATATCATAAGATCTTAGTCTTTTTAGTGTTTCTAAAGCACTTATTGGTTTCATTTCATCATCAATTATAATTAAATTATAATTTTCACCTGATTTTATCAAATCAATACCATCAATACCATTCATAACAGTATTAATGCTGTAATCTTTAAATAATCCTTCTAACTTTTTTAATAATTTTTCATTATTGGAAACAAGTAAAACATCAGTATCATTCACAATATCTTCTTTTTTAAAATCAGCTATTAAACTATCTAAAACGATAACTAATTTATTACCAACATCGCTTTTAATAACTAAAGTTCCATTCATCATATTAATAACTTTGTTTACAATATTAATGTCCATAATCATATCATTTACATCATCGTTTGTTATTTCTTTGTCTAGACTTAATACATCATTTATTTTTTCTAGACTTAATGGTGTACTACTATCTTCTAAGGTAATAATAACTCTACAAACATCATATTTATTGATACTATCAACATTAATTTCTATAAAGCCATCTTTAGTTCTTTCAATTGATTTTTCAATTATTGTCATTAAAACTTGTTTTAGTCTAACTGCATCACCATATAAATATTGTGGTAAACTATCACTTATGTTAAATGTAAATCTAACATTAGTTTTTTTGCTTTCTCTTAATTTGATTTCATTTAATAGTTTTTTAATATCATACTTTTTATCTTTAGTAATTGTTATTTTTTTAGAATCTAAACTGGTAACATCTAGTACATTATTTAAAGTAAATGTTGCATTTCTTATATTTAAATCAATTAATTTAGAGTTTTCTTTTATTTCTTTTATATCATTAGATTCTATATTATAATCATTAATTTCTTTGATATTCTCAATTGGTTTTCTTACTTCAGCACTCATTCTAAATAGAAAGTTTGATTTTTCAATATAACTTTTACTTGTTAAGCTTCTGTTCTTTTTTAATTCATCAATTATTTTTAAATCAGGATTTTCAATTGTAAAATACATTAATATAGTAATAAATGTTTCAGTTGCGGGAATTAGTATTAGTGTTGGATTACTTTTTTGAATATACATAATAATAACGCCAATTCCTAAAAATACTATTAATGGAACATATTTTTTACTGAATATTTGTCTTATATTCATACAAATATATACTAAACAAGATGCTATATGGATGCCAACTACAAAGTAGACGATATTAACTGCTAAGCCTTTAGCATACATACCAGCATCACTTTTCACAAACTCTAATGGTAATATGAATACAATAATTGTATAGATTATAAATAGTATTAAATCTATAAGTAAATATTTTTTGATTTTTTCTTCTTTGCCTTCTTCTTTTATAGATATTGCAAAGGTATATGTTGAAAAAGCCATTATCCAAGTTATAAAATACATTAAATATAGTTTTGCAATTATTATATTATATGTTTTAACACTAACCATATTAAATGTTGTGACTGCACATATAACATCAAGTATTATTCCAACAAAATTAACGATGATTAGTAATTTATATACTTTATTTTCTGGTGTATTTAATCTTTTTTTGGAAAAATAAACTATCATTAACATAAAAGAATATACTAAACTTATTATTTGAATATAAATTGTACCATTCATATAATCACCTACCATATATAGAGTATCACATAAAGACAAAAAAAGAAAGATTAATTTCTAACTTTCTTCATAATTTTCACTTCAACATTTTCATTTTTTTCAAGTGATTTCAAATCAATTTTTCCAATTGCATTTTGTGGGAATCTTTCAACTATATCATATTCATGAGGAAGTAATGTTTCCCTCAAATCTCTTATACAAATATTTTCTATGTCTTGTAATACTTCATCATTAAAGACTATATTTTCTTTTAAAATTATATAGGCTTTAACAGCATTACCCATTTCTTTATGTGGCATACTTACAACTACGCAGTTTTCTACATATTTACTTTGCATAATAGTTCTTTCGATTCTATCTGGGAATGCTTTTGTTAATGATTTATCTTTTCCGACAACAATAAATAGTCTTTTTATTCTGCCTGTTACAAATAGAATACCATCATTATCTATATAGCCTAAATCACCTGATTTTACCCATCTACCATTTTCATCATAGAATGTGATATTATTTGTTTCTTCAATATTGTTATAATAGCCATTAAACATAGTTGGTGTATTAAAGCATACTTCGCCTTCTTCATTATAACCCAAGTGTTTATTATGATCATCTACATCAACTATTTTAATACTTGTCTTAAGTAATGGTATACCTACTGATTCTAATTTATTAGAGTCTTCAAATGTATATGCACCACTTGATGTAATTTCAGTTTCACCATATCCTTTTGTTATTTTAACATTTGCATTATGTTTTTTAAAGAATTCATTAATAGCGATTTCTTTTTCTTTATTTAAAGCTCCGCCACCTACTACTATATATCCTAGTTTTGATAAATTGGCTTTTTCCATTTTTTTATCTTCTAATATTTCTTCAAAGTAAGATGGTATACCCATCATATGTACTTTTCCTTTATATTTTTTTCCTAAATATTTAGAGATATCACTTTTATCATATCTTGCAACTAAATCGACTGTTACTCCTAGGCAAAGTGGCATATTCATACAATTACATAGCATAAATGATGCAAGTGGTGGTAAGACAGTAACCATTGTATCACCAACATTAAAGTCTTTTGCTTTCATTCTATATTGATGAACCATTGCATTAAAGTTATCATTTGTTAGTTTAGCTCCTTTAGGTACCCCTGTTGTTCCACTTGTATGTGTCATAACAGCTAGTTCATCTGGTATATATTCGGCTTTATATTCACATATACCTTCAATATTTAATGCTCTAAAGGTTTTATAGTCCATATATTTAGCACCATTACCTTTAAATGGTTTACTTTTATAGTTTATATATTTTCTTAAAAAGAATGGCATTGAATAACTTGGTGAACACGTTACTATTTTTTGGACATTTGTTTCATCAATTATTTTACCAATATTTTCCATTGCGCCATCAAAGGCGATTAAGTGTTTGGTATTTACTTCGTTAATTAAGTGTTTAAATTCTTTTGGATTTGATAATGGATGAATAAAATTAGCAACTGCACCTATTTTATTTAGGGCATAGAAAAAATAAACTGTTTCTGGACAAGTCGGCATTGCAAGGGTTACAATTTCACCGCTTCTTACGCCTATTTTTGTTAATCTTTTTGCTGTTTCATCTATTTTATCTTTTAATTCTTTATAAGTAATTTTTGTTCCGTAATATTTTAAGGCTATTAATTTATCATAATTTTGAGTACTTTTCATAAAATAGTCATAAATTGTAAATTCTGGTAAATTACTTTTTATGGCTTCTTCACTATAGTATTTAAGCCATACTTTATCTTGATCGGGATAACCGGTTAATGGTCCAGACATTTCTCCGATTGCGAGTTTCCTTAAATATACATTTCTTTCTATTTGGTCTTCAAATTTCATTATAATCCCCCATTTCCTTATGTATTATATCATTTTATTTTTGTAATAGCAAATTAAAAGTATTGCTATTTACAATACCTGTTAATTATTCTTTTTATTTCATTTTTTATATCATTTTTTAAGATATAATCTGTAAATCCATCTTTTATATAATGATTCTTTATATGTT